>NZ_JACNDD010000042.1:0-44093 GCF_017351395.1 Pseudomonas sp. FW305-28 | reverse complement strand
CCACATTGATTCGGCGGGGCCCCTCCCACAGCGGTGCGATTTGTGACCGCATGACCGGATCAGAGACCCGGGTCACAAATTTCGCGCAAACATCGGTCATCGTGCTGGCTATTGCCGAGAACTGGACAGTCATTAAGGCTTTGCGGCATAGTCGCCGGGTTCTGATAACTGCTCACAGATAACAAGGAACAGCAGATGGCGACCCTATTGGTCCTGCACGGACCCAACCTGAACCTGCTGGGCACCCGTGAACCGGGCGTCTACGGCGCCGTGACACTGGCCCAGATCAACCAGGACCTGGAGCAGCGGGCCCGCAACGCCGGCCACCATTTGCTCTATCTGCAAAGCAACGCCGAATATGAACTGATCGACCGCATCCATGCCGCGCGTGGCGAAGGCGTGGATTTCATTTTGATCAATCCAGCAGCTTTTACACATACAAGTGTCGCATTACGTGACGCGCTGCTGGCGGTGAGCATCCCATTCATCGAAGTGCACTTGTCCAACGTGCACAAACGCGAACCTTTCCGCCATCACTCCTACTTCTCCGATGTAGCAGTGGGAGTGATCTGCGGCCTTGGCGCCAGCGGTTACCGACTGGCCCTGGAGGCCGCCCTAGAGCAGCTTGAACAACAAGCTATACGCCCCTGACCGACCCTTGGGAGTTGATGATTCATGGATATCCGTAAAGTTAAGAAATTGATCGAATTGCTGGAAGAGTCCGGCATCGACGAGCTTGAGATCAAGGAAGGCGAAGAGTCCGTACGCATCAGCCGCCACAGCAAGACCCCGGCCCAGCAGTTCTATGCACCGGCCCCGATGCAGGCTCCGGCCGCCGCGCCTGCTCCAGCAGCAGCCCCGGTTGCCGCCGCAGCGCCAGCCGCACCGGCGGCACCGACGCTGAACGGCACTGTCGCTCGTTCGCCAATGGTGGGCACGTTCTATCGCAAGTCTTCGCCATCCTCGCCGTCCTTCGTTGAAGTCGGCCAGACCGTGAAGAAAGGCGACACCCTGTGCATCGTCGAAGCCATGAAGATGATGAACCACATCGAAGCTGAAACCAGCGGTGTGATCGAATCCATCCTCGTCGAAGACGGCCAGCCGGTTGAGTACGACCAACCGCTGTTCACCATCGTTTGAACCGCGGAGAGCCTTTGATGACTGCGAAGTTGGAAAAAGTTCTGATCGCTAACCGCGGTGAGATCGCCCTGCGGATTCTGCGTGCCTGCAAAGAGATGGGCATCAAGACCGTCGCCGTTTACTCCAAGGCCGACAAAGAACTGATGCACCTGGGCCTGGCGGACGAATCCGTCTGCATCGGTCCGGCGTCGGCTGCGCACTCCTACCTGCACATCCCGGCGATCATCGCCGCTGCCGAAGTGACCGGCGCCACCGCCATTCACCCGGGCTACGGTTTCCTGGCGGAAAACGCCGACTTCGCCGAACAGGTGGAAAACTCCGGTTTTGCCTTCATTGGTCCGAAAGCCGACACCATCCGCCTGATGGGCGACAAGGTTTCGGCCAAGCACGCCATGATCGCGGCTGGTGTACCGACCGTTCCGGGTTCCGACGGCCCGCTGCCTGAAGACGAAGAAACCGCTTTGCGCATCGGTCGCGAAGTCGGTTATCCGGTGATCATCAAGGCCGCTGGCGGCGGCGGTGGTCGCGGCATGCGCGTGGTACACAAGGAAGAAGACCTGATTTCCTCGGCGAAACTGACCCGCTCCGAAGCGGGCGCGGCGTTCGGCAACCCGATGGTCTACCTGGAAAAATTCCTGACCAACCCGCGTCACGTCGAAGTCCAGGTGCTGTCCGACGGCCAGGGCCAGGCCATCCATCTGGGCGACCGCGACTGCTCGCTGCAACGTCGTCACCAGAAGGTCCTCGAAGAAGCGCCGGCACCGGGCATCGACGAGCAGGCTCGCCAGGAAGTCCTGGCGCGTTGCGTCAAGGCGTGTATCGACATCGGCTATCGCGGCGCCGGTACCTTCGAGTTCCTCTACGAGAACGGTCGTTTCTACTTCATCGAAATGAACACCCGTGTTCAGGTGGAGCACCCGGTTTCGGAAATGGTCACCGGTATCGACATCGTCAAGGAGATGCTCAGCATCGCCGCCGGCAACAAGCTGTCGTTCACCCAGGATGACGTGGTCATCCGCGGTCACGCGCTGGAATGCCGGATCAACGCCGAAGACCCGAAAACCTTCATGCCAAGCCCAGGCACGGTCAAGCATTTCCATGCCCCGGGCGGCAATGGCGTTCGCGTCGATTCGCACCTGTACAGCGGTTATGCCGTTCCGCCGAACTACGATTCGCTGATCGGCAAGCTGATCACCTACGGGGCGACCCGTGAAGAAGCCATGGCGCGCATGCGCAATGCGCTGGACGAAATCGTGGTAGACGGGATCAAGACCAACATCCCGCTGCACCGCGATCTCGTACGTGACGAAGGCTTCTGCAAAGGCGGCGTCAACATCCATTACCTGGAGCACAAGCTGGGCAACCAGCACTGATGCTTCACGTGATGTAAAAAGACCCCGGTCCATTGGCCGGGGTCTTTTTTTGTGCGCGCCTCAAAAGAGCAAGTGACGGATCACTTCAACTCCACCATGGAGTACGCGTGTGATTCGACCTTCGCAGCATTCGCCCGCCTCCCCTGCTGGGTGAGCACGACGCCGTTGGCATTTTCGACCAGGATGTCGCTGCGCATGCGCGCCATGAATCCGCGAGCTCGCATGGACACCGGGTCAGTGTTGTTCTTCGCTCGCGCCAGGACGGGTATGTAAAAGCGTTCGACCTGGCTGCCGGACGTCTTGAATACCGACGTGACACCCGTGCGCAGATCCAGTGACATGCCATAGTTATTGCCCAGGCAGGAAGAATACGACCAGTGATCCCAGGTCGGTCGCAGCCCGTGCTTCCTCATCACCTGCCTGACCGGCTCGCCGATGTCAGCCCCCGTCAACCAGTCCCCGCCGACCAGGGTGGCACGAACATCCTTGGCCGATCCCCCCAGGCGCCGCATCACGTCCCGGACACTTCGCTCGATCAGCGCGCGGATGTTGTGATCGAAGTGAATGACCGCCCCGACCCGGGTGGTCGGGTTGTACAACGAAGCGATCACGCACGTCTGGGCATTGAGCGAGAACAGGTAGTTGTCCGCTGCCTCGCTGAACCTCGCCACCACGGCCTCGCCCTGCAACGCTCCCCTGGTCACGTCCGGGAAGACATGCCCGGGGAACGCCTCGCGCAAATCGCCTATGCGCCCCAGGTTTCGCACCTCATCATTGCCCCCGCGCAAACCGACTTTGTTATGGGTCCACTTGCCATTCGCCATCCTGCGGATGGGCAATTTGTAAATAGCGCCGGGACGCCGGGCATCCACCAGGCACAGGCCGCCAAAGTAAGGGTCCCTCTTCACCTGGTAGTACCTGCCCCCGCTCGCGATGTAGTAAGTGCTCCGCGGTTGCGAAGCGCTGGGCGGGCTGCGATAGGTGCCGAAAAAAATCCCCTCCTCCGTCACCAACTGCAGATTCCCTGGTGTTTTGCCGACCGCCTGCTGCGGCTTGAGGCGAATGGCCGGGGCCAGCGGCCCGGACTCTTTGGCGACCACCGATGGCGCACGTCTCAAGCGTTGCGCAGACAATGACAAGGGCTTCACGGCGTGCTGCAAGTGCCTGGCCGCGTGCCCCAGTGCCGTGGCCATGCTGGCGGCGCCGAGCGTGGCGAACAGCGCCCCCCAGGTCGCGATCAGCCAGTGACCGAGCGCGCCCTCCGTGTCGCCTTCCACATGTCTCTGGACGGCCTGCCTGGCGCTGACGGCAATCAAGCCAACGTCCAGCAACAAGGCAAAGGGCGGATAAACCATGCACACCGGAACGGCCGCGAAGACCAGGCCCTGGAATACCTGGTTGCGGATCATTTCGGCACGACTGGTGGTGATGTCCTCCACATCGGTGACAGCGCGCTCGATGCCGGCATCGAACTCGGCACGGATATCAATCAACCGATTGAGTTCACGCAATGTGTCGACACGAGTGGTCCCGGCCGCCAGCCCCACCAGTGTCCGCCCCACGGCGGCACGGGCGGCGAGTGCGACCCGCTCCAGTACGTAATCGTGCAGTTGCGCGGCGATGCTCCCGGAAAACGCCAGGTACGGGCGAAACAGGATGCCGTCCGGCGCGTCGGGTGTGTACAACCAGTAAGAAGCCTTCGGATCGAAGTAGGTGAACACGTAGACGCCCAACACCACATGGCCGGCGACGGTCAGCTTGATCACGCCTTCACGCGTCACGGCGACACCGGGGTACGTGGCGCTGTTTGCAGGTCGCCCATCGCTCAATAGCGTCACTTGCCGGGTGAGCCACTGGAACACTTCGGTGCTCAACAGCGACTTGCCGTAGGCCACACGCAGGTCGCGGTCCATCCTGGCCAACAGCATGTAGCAGTAAGCCTCGCGGCGCTTGGCATACTCGGGTGCCGTGGCGTCGAGGAATCCTGCACGGATGTGCCTGGCATATCGCTCACCCAAGTAGGCCACGCGAATATAAGACGCCAGATCGGCACTGCGAACCTGCGCCAAATCCTGCCCGACAGAAGAACGCACGCCCTTGGGGGGGTCGTCGATGTCCGCGTTGCGCTCGTATCCGTAGATGGCCAGGTCCAGCAGGCTGGTGGTTTTTTTCTCGGCGGCCAGCCCCGGACTGTAGTCGATGAAGACCGTGGCCGGATCGACCGCCTCAAGCACCCCCTTGCTGCGCATGTAGGGCGCGATCATGTCGGCGAAGGTACGCTTGGCGAAGTCCATGAACACTTCATAGCCTACGAACTGCTCATCGAATACTTGCTGCTGAACCAAAAACTCCTGGCTCAAACCGCTGATGTTGCGCCGGGACTCGAGCGGCAATGCCGAGTACCAGCGAGGCGACTCATTCAGCTCCACGTGTGCCAGGTTATTGGCCAGGCCGGTCGAGACAGCATTTTGCAGACAGGTCCTGAAACTTGCCTGCGTGCCCCTGAGGTCTTGTTCCAGATCCCAGGAAACCGGTTTTTCCATCACGCGGGCAAAGTACGCCCGCGCCTGTCCACGATCAGTCGGCGAGAGTTGCTGCAACAGGTATTCGCGACCGGCCTCGTGTTGGGTCCAGGCCCCGACTTCGCCGCTCAGGGCCCGCAGCGAGGGCAATTCGATCCATTCCTGGCCATCGGGTTTGCCGGGGGCAAACAGCAGCAGGCCACTGACAGCACCGCCCACGTCTTCACGATAAAACACCAGGAGATCGGCACACTTCAGGCCATGGGGAAGCACCAGGCTGGCGACACGCAACCCGCCGGCGACTGGCGTCGCGATGTCGCTTTCCCAGAGGGCTGCGAGGTGGTCATGACTGGTCACCGACAACTGGCCGGCACAACGGGCGACAAACGCACTGTGCTGCAACCGCGCCACAAACCAATCGAGCATGGCGTCCTTCAGGTCTCCCCTCTCATACCGCTCGGCCAAGGCTGGCAAGTACCCGGCAGGCGCGTCGACGCTGGCCAACAACTGCGCAATGAAGGCCGGTGAAAGAGGCTGGTTACGGAGCATGCCGCCGTTCTCCACCAGGAACACCGACACCGCGTCCGGCCGGTCCGGGCCTGCCGCCACCAGCTCACTCAGGCTGTAGGTGCGTACGGGCTGACCAACGACCGTTCGCCACTGCAACTGCACACGAATGCTGTCCGGCTCGACCTCCATATCCAACTCGTGCCTGACATAGTCCCTGGCCAATTGCCGAGCGAAGGCCCGCAGCGAGCCCAGGCCATCGACCCGCTCATCCACCAGCGCCTGTGCCAGCGCGGCCTGGCTCTCGAAAGCCCGCAACAATTCACGATCTGGAGGGCTCAGCCCCCGCAGCCAATGCGGCAATTGCAATCGCGCCAGCGCGCCAAGGTCCCGGCGCTCGGCCGTGGTTGCCAGCGCGGTCAAGCGACTCGTCCGGCGCCAGGCGTCCTGGAGTGCTTCGATCTGCTCTCGCAACTCGTCGACACCCAGGCCAACCAGACGGTCAGGCCGAAACAGCTCGTCGACCGCGACCCTGTGCCCATCCAGTTTTTGCCTGACCACGTCTTCGAGGGAGGCATCGAGCGCCGTCATTCGCCAATGCCGTCGCAGATAGTCCTTGTAGTGATCGACAAACCTTGAGGCCGCGCCTTCCACCACCTGGACAACGAACGCCCGGCGCTCGGCCGCAAAACCCAAGTCTGGCCCGTCGGGCCAACGGTAGGGCGCGTCTTGCTCCTGGTCATACACCAACGGCGTCTGGTCGATCATGCGCTGCAGCACGGTATCAAGCAGGGTGCCCAGGAAGTGTGGATCGATGTTGCCTTGATAATGGTAGGTGCGCAGCTCGACCAGCAAGTACTCTTCCAGCACCTCCAGCAGGCTCATCTGGGTGTGCAGTCGCGCCTCGATCGCCTCCCGCCAACGTGTCAGTTTCTCCAGGGTCGCCTGTGCGGTCGCCACCGGCGGGGAATCGACCGACCCCGTGCGCTCCATGTTGCCTTGCCGTCCGGCAATGATGTCCATGCACAATCCTCCCTGTTGTGTGGACCGGCACCTTATCCGCCCTGCGACATGCCCATGGCATACATATATATATCGAAACACCACCCGGACGGCGCGAGACTCGCTTATCCACTTTGGCGGCGACCTGGCGTACACTGCGCGCCTTTGCAGCCCTGCGCTGCCCCCCTGTGGATTTTTTCAAAGGTGCCCGCCATGCCTTGGCTGCAAGTACGCCTGGCCATCAGCCCGGAACAAGCCGAAACCTACGAAGACGCGTTTCTTGAAGTAGGCGCTGTATCGGTAACCTTCATGGACGCCGAAGACCAGCCGATCTTCGAGCCGGAGCTCAATACCACCCCGCTGTGGTCCCACACCCACCTGCTGGCCCTGTTCGAAGGCGGCACCGAGGCCGCCAGCGTGCTGGCCCATCTCGAGCTGCTGACCGGCAGCCCGCTGCCCGAGCATCACAGTGAAGTGATCGAGGATCAGGATTGGGAACGCAGCTGGATGGACAACTTCCAGCCGATGCGTTTCGGCCAGCGCCTGTGGATCGTCCCGAGCTGGCATGCCGCGCCAGAGCCGGACGCGGTCAACCTGCTGCTGGACCCGGGCCTGGCGTTCGGCACCGGCACCCACCCGACCACCGCGCTGTGCCTGGAATGGCTCGACGGCCAGGACCTGAAGGGCTGCAACGTACTCGACTTTGGCTGCGGCTCGGGGATCCTGGCGATTGCCGCGCTCCTGCTGGGCGCCCGGGAAGCGGTCGGCACCGACATCGACGTCCAGGCCCTGGAAGCCTCCCGCGACAACGCCGGGCGCAACAACATCGCCGAAGCCCTGTTCCCGCTGTATTTGCCCCAGGACTTGCCACAAGTCCAGGCCGATGTGTTGGTGGCCAACATCCTGGCCGGCCCGCTGGTATCCCTGGCGCCGCAACTATCGAACCTGGTCAAGCCGGGCGGACGCCTGGCGCTGTCGGGCATCCTCGCCGAACAAGGTGAAGAAGTCGCCGCCGCTTATGCCGCGGACTTTGACCTGGACCCGATCGCCAATCGCGATGGTTGGGTGCGCATCACCGGACGTCGGCGCTAGAATGAACGCCTGTATCCACCGGATTGCCGCATGACTGACAGCTTCGTCACCCAGTGCCCGCATTGCCACACCCGTTTTCGCGTCAGCCATGCTCAACTGAGCGTGGCCCGCGGGGTGGTTCGTTGCGGCTCGTGCCTGCAGGTATTCAATGCCGCACAACAGTTGCTGGAACAACGCACAGCCAAGCAAGCGGTGCCTGCCGTCGCGCCACCCGCCAAGCCGGCCGCCGAAGCCCCGCCCCGGGCGATCAGCCAGAAACAGTGGAGCGCCGCCGAGCTGGATCTGGATGACCTGGACAAGGAACTGGCGCGCCTGGAGCGCCGCGACAATCGCGCCCCGGGCAATGCCGGCCGGCGCCGGGAAGACAACCTGAGCGCGCAACGCGATTCGCTCTCCAGCGAACAGCAAGCCTGGCCCGACAGCCTGTACAGCGAAACCTCGAACGAGCGCGTCGAAACCGTCCTCGATACCCCCTTCGAACCGTTCGAACCCCACGAACCGGCGCGACCGCCGCGTACCGAGCCGTCCCTGTCCCTGGCCCTCGAACCGCTGGAACCGGACGACGAACCGGCCGCCCCGCTCCACCTCGCGCCGGACGACGAGCCCGACGAACACCTCGAGCGCCTCTCCGCCACCGATGATCACGACCACGACGATGAGCCCGAGCGACCGCTGCCACTGCGCAAGTCACGGGAACGCCAGGAGCCGGGGATACGCGCCGAAGCCCTCCACGACCTCGACGACGACCCGCTGCAACTGGACTGGCGCAAACGCCGCTCGCCCTGGGGACGACGCCTGTTATGGACCCTGCTGATCCTGCTCGCCGCCGCGGCCCTGGGTGGCCAGTACATCGCCTACCATTTCGAAGAACTGGCCCGCCAGGACCAGTACCGGCCGTGGTTCCTGCAAATCTGCCCGACCATCGGTTGCGACGTACCGTCCAAGGTCGACATCGCCAAGATCAAAAGCAGCAACCTGGTGGTGCGCAGCCATCCGGAGTTCAGCGGTGCCCTGGTGGTGGACGCGATCATCTACAACCGTGCGCCCTTCTCCCAACCTTTTCCGTTGCTGGAGCTGCGCTTTGCCGACCTCAACGGGCACCTGATCGCCAGCCGTCGCTTCAAGCCCGGGGAGTACCTGGGCGGCGATCTCGAGGGCCGCGGCGAAATGCCGCCGCAAACGCCCATCCACATCGCGCTGGATATCCTGGATCCGGGCCCCAAGGCGGTGAACTACAGTTTGAGCTTTCATTCCCCCGAATGAAACCGGCCAGGGTCGGCCAATTGACGGCAGCTTTCTGACTGACCCCACCCAGACCAAACCGCTGGCGATAACAAAATAGCTGTTCAGATTTTATCCAATTCGATCTTTATCCAGTCATCGAGAGCGGGTATCATGCCAACCCTTTTTCGAAGTCTCATGATCCGGCCCCACTTCAGGGAAGTCCTATGTCGGCGGTACGCATCGGCCCATACACATTGCAGAACGGCCTGGTTCTCGCCCCTATGGCGGGCGTCACCGACCAGCCCTTTCGTCAGTTGTGCAAACGCTTGGGCGCAGGACTGGTGGTATCGGAAATGGTCACCAGCGACATGAGTTTGTGGAACACCCGCAAATCGCGTCTGCGCATGATCCACGAAGGCGATCCCGAGCCACGCTCGGTACAGATCGCCGGTGGCGACGCCCAGATGCTGGCGGAGGCGGCCCGGGCGAATGTCGAGCTGGGGGCGCAGATCATCGACATCAACATGGGTTGCCCGGCGAAAAAGGTCTGCAACAAGGCCGCTGGCTCGGCACTGTTGAAAGATGAAGCGCTGGTCACCGAGATCCTGCAGGCCGTAGTGGCCGCGGTCGATGTGCCGGTGACCCTGAAGATCCGCACCGGGTGGGACCGGGAGAACAAGAATGGCCTGGTGGTGGCGAAGATCGCCGAACAGGCGGGCATCACGGCGTTGGCGGTCCATGGCCGCACCCGTGCCGACCTGTACACCGGCGAAGCCGAGTACGACACCATCGCCGCGATCAAGCAGGCGGTGTCGATTCCGGTCTTTGCCAACGGCGACATCGATTCGCCCGAGAAGGCCCGGTACGTGCTGGACGCGACCGGTGCCGATGGCCTGTTGATCGGCCGGGCCGCCCAGGGGCGGCCATGGATTTTTCGTGAGATCGAACACTACCTGCGCACTGGCGAAAAGCTGGCGGCGCCGCAGTTGTCCGAGGTGGAACGTATTCTGCTAGAGCATCTGGCCGCGCTACATGCCTTCTACGGAGAAGTCATGGGCGTACGCATCGCTCGCAAGCATGTGGGCTGGTATCTCGCAACCCTGCCGGGCGCCAGGGAGTTTCGCGCCCGTTTCAATCGTTTGGATGGTACGCAAGCACAATGCGCCGACGTTCAGGCGTTCTTCGCTGAGCGTTACAAGAGCCTGACAGGGGACGAAGGGGTGGCCGCATGACGATGATGACCGAGACTTTAGTGAGTGGAACAGCACCCGTGAGCGACAACGTGAATTTGAAACAGCACCTCAATACGCCCAGCGAAGAAGGTCAGACCCTTCGCGGGAGTGTCGAGAAGGCGCTGCACAATTATTTCGCCCACCTTGAGGGCGCTGCCGTCACGGATGTGTACAACCTGGTGCTTTCCGAAGTCGAGGCACCGCTGCTCGAAAGCGTGATGAACTACGTCAAGGGCAACCAGACCAAGGCCAGTGAGTTGCTGGGCCTGAACCGCGGCACCCTGCGCAAGAAACTCAAGCAGTACGATCTGCTGTAAGCATTCAATCAAACCAGAAAGGCGCCCGCATAAAAAACGGTCGCCTTTTTTGCTGACTTCCCTTGCTTTTGATGGAAATTGAAATGACCGACCAGACCACCCGCCTGCCGATCCGCCGCGCCTTGATCAGCGTCTCCGACAAGACCGGGATCCTCGAATTCGCCCGCGAGCTGCAACAGCTGGGCGTCGAGATTCTCTCCACCGGCGGGACCTTCAAGCTGCTGCAAGACAACGGTGTCGCCGCAGTGGAAGTCGCGGACTACACCGGTTTTGCGGAAATGATGGACGGTCGGGTCAAGACCCTGCACCCGAAAATCCACGGCGGCATCCTGGGCCGTCGCGGCATCGACGACGCCATCATGAACGAACACGGCATCAAGCCGATCGACCTGGTGGCGGTCAACCTCTACCCGTTCGAAGCCACCATCAACAAGCCTGGCTGCGACCTGCCGACCGCCATCGAGAACATCGACATCGGCGGCCCGACCATGGTCCGCTCGGCGGCCAAGAACCATAAGGACGTGGCCATCGTGGTCAACGCCAGCGACTACGCCAGCGTGCTGGAGAACCTCAAGGCCGGTGGCCTGACCTACGCCCAGCGTTTCGACCTGATGCTCAAGGCCTTCGAACACACCGCCGCCTACGACGGCATGATCGCCAACTACATGGGCAGCGTGAACCAGGCCGCCGAAACCCTGTCGACCGAAGGCCGCAGCGAATTCCCGCGTACCTTCAACACCCAGTTCGTCAAGGCCCAGGAAATGCGCTACGGCGAGAACCCGCACCAGAGCGCGGCGTTCTACGTGGAAGCCAAGCCTGCCGAAGTCGGCATTGCCACCGCCACCCAACTGCAAGGCAAGGAGCTGTCGTTCAACAACGTGGCCGACACCGATGCCGCGCTGGAATGCGTGAAGAGCTTCGTCAAGCCAGCCTGCGTGATCGTCAAGCACGCCAACCCGTGCGGCGTGGCCGTGAGCCCGGACGCCGAGGGCGGCATCCGCCAGGCCTACGAACTGGCCTACGCCACCGACACCGAGTCGGCCTTCGGCGGCATCATCGCCTTCAACCGTGAACTGGACGCCGAGACCGCCAAGGCCATCGTCGAGCGCCAGTTCGTCGAAGTGATCATCGCCCCTTCCGTCAGTGAAGAAGCCCGCGCCATTGTTGCCGCCAAGGCCAACGTACGCCTGCTGGCCTGCGGCCAATGGTCGGCCGATCGTGCGCCGGCCTGGGACTACAAGCGCGTCAATGGCGGCCTGCTGGTCCAGAGCCGTGACATCGGCATGATCGGCAGCGAAGACCTGAAAGTGGTGACCCGCCGCGCCCCGAGCGAGCAGGAAATCAACGACCTGATCTTCGCCTGGAAAGTCGCCAAGTACGTCAAGTCCAATGCCATCGTCTACGCCAAGAACCGCCAGACCATCGGTGTCGGCGCCGGCCAGATGAGCCGCGTGAACTCGGCCCGCATCGCCGCCATCAAAGCTGAACACGCTGGCTTGCAGGTACAGGGCGCGGTCATGGCCTCCGATGCGTTCTTCCCGTTCCGCGACGGCATCGACAACGCGGCCAAGGTCGGCATCACCGCCGTGATCCAGCCGGGTGGCTCGATGCGTGACGCTGAAGTGATCGCCGCTGCCGACGAAGCCGGCATCGCCATGGTGTTCACCGGCATGCGCCACTTCCGTCACTGATACACCGATCAACTGTGGGAGCGAGCTTGCTCGCGATAGCGTCGGCTCAGCCAGCATTGAAGTCCGCTGACACACCGCCATCGCGAGCAAGCTCGCTCCCACAGAAAAGCATCTCTGCGATGCTCAACAGAATCAGCGTCATCCGAGGTTTTTGAAATGAATGTTTTGATCATTGGCAGCGGTGGCCGCGAACACGCCCTGGCCTGGAAAGTGGCCCAGGATCCCCGTGTGCAGAAGGTTTTCGTGGCCCCGGGCAATGCCGGCACCGCCATCGAAGCCAAGTGCGAAAACGTCGCCATCGACGTGCTGGCCCTGGAGCAACTGGCCGACTTCGCCGAGAAGAACGTCTCGCTGACCATCGTCGGCCCGGAAGTGCCACTGGTCGCCGGCGTGGTCGACCTGTTCCGCGCCCGTGGCCTGGACTGCTTCGGCCCGACCGCTGGCGCCGCGCAGCTGGAAGGCTCGAAGGCGTTCACCAAGGATTTCCTGGCGCGCCACAAGATCCCGACCGCCGACTACCAGAACTTCACCGAAATCGAACCGGCCCTGGCGTACCTGCGCGAGAAAGGCGCACCGATCGTGATCAAGGCCGACGGCCTGGCCGCCGGTAAAGGCGTGATCGTTGCCATGACCCTGGCCGAAGCCGAAGACGCCGTGCGCGACATGCTCGCTGGCAATGCCTTCGGTGACGCCGGTTCCCGCGTAGTGATCGAAGAGTTCCTCGACGGCGAGGAAGCCAGCTTCATCGTCATGGTCGATGGCAAGAACGTGCTGCCGATGGCCACCAGCCAGGACCACAAGCGTGTCGGCGATGGCGACAGCGGCCCGAATACCGGCGGCATGGGCGCCTACTCCCCAGCCCCGGTGGTGACCGCCCAGGTGCACCAGCGCGTCATGGACCTGGTGATCTGGCCGACCGTGCGCGGCATGGCCGATGAAGGCAACGTCTACACCGGCTTCCTCTACGCGGGCCTGATGATCGACAAGGCTGGTAACCCAAAAGTCATCGAATTCAACTGCCGTTTCGGCGATCCTGAGACCCAGCCGGTCATGCTGCGCCTGCAATCGAGCCTGGTCCTGCTGGTCGAGGCCGCGCTGGCCCAGGCCCTGGACAAGGTCGAAGCCCAATGGGACCCGCGCCCAAGCGTCGGTGTCGTATTGGCGGCCGGCGGTTACCCGGGCGACTACGCCAAAGGTAGCGTAATCCAGGGCCTGGACGCCGCGGCCCGGCTAGAAGGCAAAGTCTTCCACGCGGGCACTGCGTTGAAGGATGGGCAAGTGGTCACCGCCGGCGGTCGTGTGCTTTGCGCCACCGCCATGGGCGCCAGTGTGGACGACGCTCAGCAGCAGGCCTACAAGCTTGCCGCCGAGATCGACTGGGAAGGTTGTTTCTACCGCAATGACATTGGCTACCGCGCCATTGCCCGTGAGCGTGGCGAAAATCTGGAATAACCCGGCCATTCAGCCAGGCAGGGGTCTGCGGCCCTTGCCTGACTGTTCCGGCGCCGCGCATAGTTATAATCTGGCATCAACCTACGAAGGGATTTCGCCGTGCGCTGGCTCAGGATTGCCATAGGCTTTACCGTTACCCTGCTGACGCTGCTCTGCATGCTCCCGGCCCAGGCCGCGCCAGGCAGTGGCTGGGCGGTATTGCTCGATGAACAGGGCGACCTGACGCTGAGCGACATCCGCTCCGCTCGCTACACCAATCAATTCAGCCCCATCGACCTGGACCGCCTCAGGGCCGCCGAGCCCGGCGGTGCATTGTGGCTGCGCTTTCGCCTGGCCCCGGACAGGCACGAACAAATCCTGCGCATCTTCGCCCCCGACCTGTCACGCCTGAACCTCTATGTGCTGGACGGCGACGCCCTGGTCGAGCAACAGGTCAGCGGCAATGCCACGCCGCATACGGAACCGGCGGTGCCCAGCAGCGACTTCATGTTGCCGCTGCCGCGCAGCGACAAATCATTGGACGTCTACCTGCGACTGGCCTCGCGTCACGAACTGCGCCCCTACGTCACGTTGCAATCGGCCGTCGTGGCGGCCGCCGATCAGAACCAGACGCTGATCTATGGGCTGCTGTTCGGCTGCATCGCCATGCTGATCCTGCACAACCTCACCCGCTACGCCTACACCCGTTCCCGCAGTTGCCTGTGGCTGGCCGCCTGTGAAGGGCTGCTGATGCTCAGCCTGGCGCTGTTGCTGAACCTGGCCGGGCCCTGGCTGCCCGATTGGCCGGCGGTGCAGACGCCCGGCGCTTACCTGGCGTTGCTGCTGACGGCGCCCTGCGGCCTGATGTTCGCCTACCGCTTCTTCGCGCCCCTGGGGCCGCACCCGTTGAACCGGTTGCTGCTGGGGGACATTGTGTTCGTCATGCTATGCAGCCTGCTGCTGTTGTTCGTCAACACGCTGCCACTCAATATCATGACCTACGCCCTGGTGGCCCTGGCCGGCCTGAGCATGCTGTTCGTCAGCGCCTGGCACTGGCAAAAGGGCTACCGCCCGGCCCGGCTGTTCGTCGCGGCCATGGTGGTCTTCAACCTGGGCACGCTGATCATTCTTCCGGCGCTGCAAGGGCTCACGGAAGTCCCTCCCCAAGGCTTGATCATCACCCTGCTGATCTTCATCTGCATCAGCGGCCTGTTGATGAGTGTCGCCCTGGGCGAGCGTCAGCGCTCGATCAACGAAAGCCGCTTCAGCATCAGCCGCGACCTGGCGGCGAGCAATGCCGAGATCAATGCCAAGGCCGAGTTCCTGGCCAAGATCAGCCATGAGATCCGCACCCCGATGAACGGCGTGCTGGGCATGACCGAGCTGCTGCTGGGCACGCCACTGTCGGTCAAGCAACGCGACTACGTGCAGACGATCCACAGCGCCGGCAACGAACTGCTGACCCTGATCAACGAGATCCTCGACATTTCCCGGCTCGAATCCGGGCAGATCGAACTGGACGACGTGCAGTTCGACCTCAATGCGCTGATCGAGGATTGCCTGAGCATCTTCCGCGCCAAGGCCGAACAGCAGAATGTCGAGCTGATCAGCTTCATCCAGCCCCAGGTGCCGCGGGTGATCAGCGGCGACCCGACGCGGCTGCGCCAGGCGTTGCTGAGCCTGCTGGAAAACGCCCTGAAGAAGACCGACGAGGGCGAAGTGCTGATCGTCGTCGCCCTCGACGAGCGCAGCCATCAACCGCGCCTGCGCATCGCCGTGCAGGACAGCGGGACGCCGATGGACGCTGAAGAGCGCGACACGCTGATGCACGCCGAGCTGCACAGCAAGAACTTCCTCTCGGCCACGCGCCTGGGGGGCAACCTGGGGCTGGTCATCGCCCGCCAGCTGATCATCCTGATGCACGGGGAATTCGGCATCAAAAGCGGCAGCAACCAGGGCAGTACCCTGTGGCTGACCTTGCCCCTGGACCCGGATCGCCTCGAACACCCGACATCCGACCTCGATGGCCCGCTGCAAGGGGCACGGGTATTGATCGTCGACGACAACGACACTTGCCGCAAAGTGCTGGTGCAGCAGTGCAGCGCCTGGGGCCTGAACGTCAGTGCGGTGCCCTCGGGCAAGGAAGCCCTGGCGCTGCTGCGCACCAAGGCGCACCTGCGGGATTATTTCGACGTGGTGCTGCTGGACCAGAACATGCCGGGCATGACCGGCATGCAACTGGCGGCCAAGATCAAGGAAGACCCGAGCCTGAACCACGACATCCTGTTGATCATGCTCACCGGTATCAGCAATGCGCCGAGCAAGATCGTGGCGCGCAACAGCGGGGTCAAGCGCATCCTCGCCAAACCGGTGGCCGGCTATACCCTCAAGACCACCCTGGCGGACGAGTTGAACCAGCGCAACCGGGGCCAGGCTACGAACGTGCAGGTGAACGCCGGTCCTCCCATTCCGGTGAAGGTGCCGAGCGATTTCCGCATCCTGGTGGCCGAGGACAACAGCATTTCCACCAAGGTCATCCGCGGCATGCTCGGCAAGCTCAACCTGCAACCCGACACCGCCAGCAACGGCGAGGAAGCGCTCAAGGCCATGAAGGAGCAGCGCTACGACCTGGTCCTGATGGACTGCGAAATGCCGATCCTCGACGGGTTTTCCGCCACCCAGCAGCTACGAGCCTGGGAAATGGGTAACCAGCGCACCCGCACGCCGGTGGTGGCGCTCACCGCGCACATCCTGGCCGAACACAAGGAGCGCGCCCGCCAGGCCGGGATGGACGGGCACATGGCCAAGCCGGTGGAACTGTCGCAACTGCGCGAGTTGATCGAGCACTGGGTGGCCCAGCGCGACCAGCAGAACAAGGCCGTGCACACGCCCTGAACCCGCGAAGAGCATTCGGCGACTACCCGTAGCGTCGTTCAGATTTCCAGCTCATGCAGGTGACGAGTCGTTTCGGCGATCACCGCGGCCGCGACTTTTTGCCTGAACGTTGCGTAATGCAGCGTGCTGAATGTCACGACGGCCATTTCCTCCACGCTGCTTTCCACCACTTGCTCCATTGGCCAGAACAGAAATCCCGAGACCGTCCTGCGGGTGCGGAACTGCTTGTGATACAACGCGATTTCCACTTTCCCGCGAGATTTGGCCGCGCAGGGGATCACCTGGAAGAATCCCGTATTGCGCTGTAGGCTCGTTCGTTCAAACAGCTCGAGCGCAGCAGGGCTTCGTCCAAGCGTTGCTATCGCCTGGCTGGCCTGCCGCGAATAGCCTGCGCCAAAGGAACGGGCGATCTGCTGCGAAACGCTATCGGCCATCAATCCTTGCCCGGCCTGCCCCGCACTGACAGGACGCGCCGAGTCCCACCCCAGGTACCTGAGCTTGTTCTTGTAATAGTCGAACCAGTTACCGACCAGACCGTCCTTGTACGCCGAACGGGTTGCCAACTGCGCGTACAAGTTGCTCAGGTAGATATCCTCGCGATCTTGGAGGGACAAACCCTCGTCGAAGGACACGATACTCCCGCCCACCACCGCTGCCCTCGATGCCTCATCCAGGCGCAACCGCTGCCCGTCGGCCGATCGAAACCCTTGATCCGTCATAACGCCCCCGCTTCCGGTTGCGCTTGCTCGACCGCATCGGAAATATCGATGATGTTCCTGGCGGCCTTATCCCCCAGCTTGTGGACAATCGCATCACGGAAGGGCGCATAGAGCGCCTGGGACAAATTCGCCTTGAAGCAACGCAATTGAATATTGCCCACCACGGGATCGGTGGAAAAAAGTTGTCCAAGAGGGTTGGACGTCACGTGCTCGGGCTCAAACTCCAGGCAGACGCTACTCAATACAGGCCCCTGTTGGGCCAGGATGACTTGCAGCCTGATTCTGTCGGGTGCTTTATGGGGTGCCTCGGACGAATCCGGGCTTTTCGGCCGATGGGCATGTTCACGCAGCAATTCAATAGCGGGCAACGTGCTGGACAACTGGGCGACGCGCTTCAATACATCAGTTACCTGCGTAATCAAAGTTCGCTCAACATATTCTCCCAGCCGCTCTTCGACACATCCCATCAGGTTGGTTTTCGATGAGGCAGCGAGTGTAAAGCTGTCCCAACTCACGGCCTTTTGCATCCAGCCATTATTCAGTACTTCCCGGTACGCTGAGTACCAGTCACTGGACCGGGCAAGAGCGGGGTATCTTTTACTGGCTACCAGCTGGGCAAACAATATCGAATTCAATATATCGAGCCGGTCCTGCCCAATCAGGTCAGTGGGCAGCAGGACAACAGCACCGGCATCAATAAAAACCGAACAATGATCTTTCATGACAATTACCTTATTCCATTAACGGATGGCGACTACCTCGGTAGTCGCCAGGAGATCAATCAATCAGATCTCGTACTCGTCGATTTTTTGTTTCGCGCGTTCACCCAGCTTTGCAACAATCATCTCTCGAGTTGCACTGATAATTGTCGGCACCATGGTCATATGACATTCACCGCGATACAGGTCTACCGAACTGCTATCCCAATCCACGAACAGGACCTTGGTCTGGTTCGTCCGCTTGATGAAGCGCACGGCGCCTAATGCCATGAGGATTTCACCGTGCGGGGTTTCGTGACAGGACGCCACACCAAAGCCCCCGGTGCCGGACTCCTGGATATTCTGGTCAAAGAGCCGCAGCGACTTGTCATTGGTTTGCAATGCGGCGATCGCATCACCGGCCACTTTAAGCATCAGCAATGAGGTTGGGCCAGGAACGGCAGCCGCCGCCACCGCCGAACCGAGGATTTTCAACACCAGTTGATCCATCTTGAAACTCTTGCCGGACGCGGCAACCTTATCGTGGTAATGCCGCAGAATGGTCCAGCCACAACTCTGCATGACCTCAAGGAAGGTTTTATACCATTCATCGCCTTCGTCATCCCGCGGATACTTCTTATTGGCAACCAGCGATGCAAACAGATAGGAATGCTGGATATCCGCTTGATTTTGCGCCGTCATACCTGAAACGAACGACATGATAGCGTCTCCGACAATCGAAGCGCGGTCCGGCTTTTCGATTTCGTTGTCAAACCCTGCCGTTTTATATCTGGCAATCCGAGGGGAAACAATTACATCGTCCGGCGATACATCGTAGGCATTCAGGCGTTCCAGTCGGTCCGCCAAGGTGATAACCGAATCAAATTTAGTATTCATTGAATATGTCCCTTATTTAATTAAAGCCCTCCATGGGCCCGAGCGCCATACTTACCTATCCACCTTAAGGGTAACAAGCACAGAACTGTAACCGCACTTAATTCCAGGACAACAACCAACAACTAACAGAAAAAACAAACCAAGGTTTCACTACATTAAAACCCTCAAAGACACCCCGGCGCCTGATAGACTCCACGTCAATTGTCATTCGTTGCGAGTTCCGACCATGCTCCACGTGCTGTTCAGCGTTTACCTGAAGATGCTGGTGCTCTACAGCCCTTTCTTCGTCCTGTCCTGCTTCATCGGCCTGACGCGCGGCTATTCCCGCAAGGAACAACGCCGCCTGGCCTGGAAAGTCGCGACGGCGACGCTGATCTCCAGCGTGTTGCTGTATTTGTTCGGGCGAGTGATTTTCAGCGTGTTCGGCATCACCGTGGATGCGTTCCGGATCGGCGCCGGCAGCGTGCTGTTCATTTCGGCCCTGGGCATGGCCCAGGGCAAGTCGGCCGTGCAAACCGACAACGTGCAGCAGGACGTGACCATCGTCCCGCTGACCATTCCGTTGACCGTCGGCCCCGGCACCATCGGCGCCCTGCTGGTGATGGGCGTGAGCCAGCCGCACTGGGACGACAAACTCATGGCCATCATCAGCATCGCCCTGGCGAGCTTCACCGTCGGCGTCGTGCTCTACCTGTCCAGCCGCATCGAACGGATCCTCGGCGACCAGGGCCTGCAGATCGTCAGCCGCTTGATGGGGCTGTTTGTCTGCGCCTTGGCGGCGCAGATCATTTTTACCGGGGTGAAGGGCTACCTGGTGCCGTAAAAGGAGGACGGTTCATTCTGCGACCGGCGCTGTCGCCAGCAGCGCCTTCAGGGTTGCACTGCCAGTCGCCCCCAGGTCCCTTAACCGCGCCACGAATGTCGACACCGGGCGAGATTGTGCGGCGTTGAAGCCCAGGCATATTTCACCGCGCAAGGCCGGATCGGCGGAACACACGTCACGCAAGATCAGGCAGCGTTCACTGTCCGGATCGACAATGACCAGGTGCGCCTGGACGATCTCGAACACGAGTTTTCCAGGCTCATCGAATGCCCAGATCAAGGTGCTGGCCGTGACGGGTGTTTCACCCAAGGCATGGCGACAGTCGACAATGACCGACTCCAGCTTCAGCCACACCGTCTTCGTCAAATGGCAAGTCACCGCGCCCTGGCCCATACGCAGGATCAACCGGTTGACCTCATCGGGAATCAGCGGCAACAGATCACGACCGACCTTCTCCCCTTCGACCACCAGCACCTGGGCGTTGCGCTGGACGTAATCGAACGGCCCGATGCTGTGCTTGTCCGGATAGATCAGCACCCGCCCATCCTGGTGCGCGTGCAGCAGCACGTTCAGCGGTGCTTGAGTGCCCAGCAGGGTGAAGTCCCTGGGCAGGTTCTTGCCAGTGACCCGCAACAGCCGGGCACTTTGCACGTCATACCATTGCAGGCTTCCAGGCTCGGACTCCACCGAGACGAACTCGGCATGTTGCGCCGCCTCCAGCAATCGCTGCAGGGCTGCGACCAGGTGCTCGTCCTGGGCCCTCACCCAGGCGTGGTTGACCCCGGTGATGGTCGCCGCCTCCTGATGACGCAGCGCCAGCGACACACCTTCCACGCTGGTCCCGCGCAATCCGCTGCCTTCGGGCGTGACGTCGGCGAACCGCCAGCCGGTCCACTCGCGTCGATAAGCCGGCAGGCTGGTGCCCGGCAGCAGTTGCGAGCCGGCGCCGAATGCTTGATAGAGCTGCTGCGGGTCGAAGAATGCCTGGCTCACGACTTCACCGCTCGACCGATCGAACAGCCAGGCCGACTGATTGTCCGGCGTCACGCCGAGCAAGCGCACTTCTTTGTCGAGTCCCGGATCGCCCAACAACAATCGGTGCTTCACGTACCAGGCACACAGGTTGCCGTCGCCGGCGGCATTGCGCAGGCCGGCAATGGCGAAATCCTTGTCCGGGTAGCGCTTGGCCAACGGCTCCAATGCCTGCCACCAACGGGCACGGCCCTTGAGCCAGTGCTCGCTCACACCGGCAAACTGCAGCGCGCCTTGCGCGGTCAGGTTGAAAAACAGCCCATTGTCATCGAGCGCCACGTAGCCCCCTTCGACAGCCAGGATCTGCTTGAGCCCGTCGGGCTGCACCCAGCGGTGCGTCCATTGCGCCTTGCCGTCCTTCACGCTGCGTTGCAGCCGGCAGAGCGTTTGGTTGGGGGTGACTCGCTGGTAGACGAAGAACACATCGCTGTCATCGGCCATCGGCAAGAGCATCAGGCCGTCCAGGTGCTTGATCGAATCGTCCCAGCCACGGGCATGATGCTTGGCCGGCTGTGCAAGGATCAGCTGTCGATCACTGCCGCGTACCCACGCCATGTCTCGGACGTCGGGCGTAATCGCCCAGCAGATCGAAACATACGGCGCCGGCTGCCAATCGACGGTGACAAGCCCATTGCTCGAAGGCCCGGAGGCCAGCCGCAGGAAGTTGCCGAGCAAGGACGACCATTCGGCCAGGGTATCGTTGGTCAACAGCAGCGCTTGCAGCTGCGGTGCCGTGTCGTAGGTGACGGAACTCAACAGCAGTTGCCCGTCATGAATCAGGTAGCGGTATTGCCGGACGGTTTTCTTGTCGACGACGTATTCCTGCACCACATGAATCACGCCCTGGGCATCCGCCGAAACGCTGCGAATGGTGCTTTGACCGTCCTGGATAAGTAACAGGTAACGGCGTTTGAGCAGGCCCGTGGCGCAATCCGTTTGCCAGATCTGCAATTGCTCGGGGTCATGGAAATACGCGGAGCCCTCCAGGACCACCGACAACTGCGGCTCGCCTAGCACTTCCAGGTCGTCGCGGATGTAGAGGAAACGGTCTTCGTGGGCGTCATACCAGGCCGTGGTGTAGCGCGGTTGCCGGGGATCCTCGAACGGGATCAGGAAACGCTGGACCGGTGTATACGGCAGTGCCAATCGGTGCTCCCGCGCCAGGCCCTTGTAGTGATCAAGCAGCGCCTGCTCGTCGAGCCCCTCGGGCGCCGTCTGCTCGACCAGGTCCAGCTGCTGTTTACCCTGGGTGACGCTGAACAACTGGTCGGCCGTGCGGATCAGCACTTCCTGGCGACCGACCCGGGTCACATGGACGGTGCCGATGTACAGGTCGCCGGAAGGCTCGACCCGGATGTCACTGTCCTTGGCCCAGTTCGCCTGTAATACCCAGCGGCAATACGTCTGGTTCGGTGCGACCAGCCGGATGTCGGCCCCGGGGTTGAGCATCACCGTACAGCGCCCGCCCGCGCCCCGGAGCCAATAGGCCAACTTTCCTTGCCAGGCTTCCGGCAGGACGGGAACCACCAGTGTCCGCTCCAACGCATCCAGGTTCACCCGGATAACCGTTTCGCCATACACCGGGTTCAGGCGATTGAGGATGTAGTCGGAAGGAAACGAATAGAACGAGAACAGAAACAGCCAGGTGCCGTCCGCTTGCTTTTTTTCCAGGCGCCGGGCCGTGTCGAAGCCGCGGTCATGACGCCAACGGGCGAAGGGCAGCGCCTTGTATTCATAACCGTACGTGGTGTGTGGCGTGCAGGGCAGCACGATGGGTTGGCCGGCGGGCGGCGCGAACCCGACTTGCCCGGGCAGCCCCAGCTCCCGGCGAATGTCGATGGCCCGCGCGTTATCGGGATCGAAGCCAGGCACACCAAAATGATCACGCAGCGGATACAGCTTCGGGCTGTCGAGCAGCACCGTTGCCTCGTTCAGATCGATGCTTTTGACCAGCAGTGACGGCCGTGCCACCCACGCGGCCAGCGTGTGATCGTAGTGGTAGCCGTCGCCCCGGTAGGCCTGCTCCAGGTCGTCGAAAAACTGACCGACTTGCCGCGCCTCGCGGGCGATGGTGGCAAACCCCTGGGCCAGGGCGGCAACGCCGACGGCCAATCCGCCGAGAATCACCCCCGCACCGCCGAGTACCGCCGCCGCGGTCGATGCCCCGGCCAACCCCGCCCCGACACCGCCCGCCGTCAAGGCCAGGCTGGCAGAGTCGAAGGTCAGTTGGGTGCCGAATTGCGCGGTCTCGACGCCGGTTTGCGCGGTCTTCAACTGATAGATATCGAAGCCGACATTGGCCAGCCCCAGCACCGCGCCGACGCCCTCGTTGGCCGCGTGCCCCAGCGCCTGGCCGACAATCGGCGCGCACGTGCGGGCGATGAGCCGTTCTTCCGCCAGCGCGGTGCGAGCCAACTGCACCAGGCCTGCCACGTCCACGACATTGCCGTGCACCAACTGTGCATAGTTGACGTAAGCGTGCAGGCGCACGGCGGTGGTCAACGTCCGGTCATCCCCTTCCCGACCGCGCAAGGCATTCATCAAGGCCTGGATGGTGAAACCGGCGTTGAGGGTATGGACACTGGCGGCCTCGGTCGGGTCCAGGACGTTCCCTGTCTGCGCGGGTCTGCGCGCCAGGGTCGAAAACTGTTCCGACAGCCAGTTCTTGATCCGCAACAGGCGCTGATCGTCGCTGAGCACCTGAACCGACTGTTGCGGTTGTGCGGGATCGATCAGGCTTACCCGGTATTTGCCTTCGGGGGTGATTTCCAGCGTTTCGAACAAGGGCACCAGCGGCGTCGCCGAGTCATGCAAATCCTGCAAATCGACCGTTGCCTGGGCGATCTGCTGGCCCCACCAGTGGCTGTCCAGTTCCAGCAAACTGCTGCCCAGGTGCGAGTTGTCCACCAGGGATCTGCCGTGGGCATTGTTCAGGCGCTGGCGAATCGCAAGCGCCGGTTTGCCGGGCAACGGATCGGGCTTGAGCAGGTGTTCCACGGTGAAGCCGTCAGCCAGTTCCAGGGCGGCGATTTTTTTGTTGTGCAGGTCGATCAGATCGAATTCCGGCCGCGCGTCAGGGCCATAAGCGGCGTAATAGCGAGCCATGCCCTCTGTTCGGAAAAACGTCTCCAGTGCCCGTTGCAGTGCATCCGGCTGGTCGAACTTGCACAGGCCGAAGTTGGGGTCGAAAAAATGGTAGGAGGCACGTTCTCCACTGACGGTCTTGGCCACCAGCATCGAATGGTTGTCAGAGTTGAGCATCAGCGTACGGGGGCCGATGTGCTTCTCGAGCCGAGCCCTGACCTGATCCAGGTTCGCCTGCCCCAGACGCGTCCCGACCTCCGTCATCGGTACGTCCCGCAGCGCCTCCAATGTTTGCACAAAGGCCTGGGAATCGGCTTGCCCGGGTTCGAGCACCGCCAGGAAGAAACGCTCGCGCAAGTGCCCGGAGGACGCATCGCCCTGGGCAAGCGCTGCACTCATCACCAACGCCAAGGGGTAGCAGCGCCCGCCAATCGCCTCACCATCGCCGTTGAGCAGCAAATCCTGAGGGACCATTTGCACGCCGTTGCGGCCGAATCCGTCCAGCACCTGCGCGGAGCGTTCGACGACCTGGAGACGGTGCTCCAGGGTCGCCACTTTCTGGATCCGCGCGACATGACGGCCCCACTGGAACAGCGTCCGCGCCTGTTTCAAGGCGGTTTTCTTCAGCTCCAGCGCGCTGTCGGACGGCAGCGGCGTATCCGCCGGATCGTTCACCAGGCCGTTCATGAACCCTGCCGCCCTGCGCTTGAACAATTGCCGCTCGATGACCGCGTAACGGCCGGCCACCGCCTGTTCGGCGACGCTGTTGGCCAGGTTCTCAAGTTCACTGGTGGCGGCGTTGAAGCGCCGGTTATCCAAGCTATCCAAACCGAGCAACACGCCCAGTGACAGCCTTTGCACAGGGCTGACCTCAATGACGCGTCGAGCGCCGCTGGCGATCTCGCCCAGCACGTCGTCGATCCCCAGGCTTTGCATCTTTGCATCGCTCAGGAACACCGGAACCAGCGTATCGGGCGCCTGGCGCCGGATACGCTGGCGATCATCGAAACTCAGCGGCAGCGGCTTCCCGAAACGGATTTCACCGTCATGCCCCCGGCTCATCGCCTCGATGAACGGCTCGCCGAGTCCCTCGACCAAGCGCTCCAGGACATCGGTCAGCAGCACGGCCCGGCCTTCGATCAGCGGCCAGCCCTGTTGGAATTCAACGGTCGAATGCTTGAGCAACTGGGCGATGTCGCCGCTGTAGCGCGTGCGGTACTGACCTTCACGCCAGCGGGCCTGCTCGTCGGCCAGCCATTTTTCCGGTTGGTTGCCATGTTCTTTCCAGGAGTGATCCTGCTCCTCTTCGGTGGCGCCGTTAACCGTCAGGTGGGGGGAAACGCCCGCCTCCTCGCGCAAGGTCTTGGCAACCGCCGCGCTCAAGTGCGCGTTCGCATAGTCGGCCATGCCGTCGCGCATGGCTCCGGGGCCCGTCAGATGGATGGTGCCTTCACTTTCAAAGCGGATGCCGTCGCCAAAGTGGGTGGCTACGCCCGATATCCGCGCGATCGCCCTGAGCACCTCGCCCATCGGCAGGCGGCTCAGCGATCCATGTCTTTTTTCGAAGACTTCTTCCACCAGCACCAACATGCCGGCAACGTCGCTCAATGCAACACCGCGCTGGGCGGCCAGTTGGACCGATGCTTCAATCAACTCGAAGTTGGAGCGCAGACGGTCGATCACACTCTTGAGAATCTCGGCACCCGGATGACCCATCAGAAAAGCATTGGTTAACGACAGCTCCATGCTCAAGGCCCGCAGCGCGAAAGGTCGGGCCAGCCGCTCCGCCGGCAGTTCGAAGACCTCGCTCAAGCTTGGCCGGCTCCGCGCGAACGCTTCCAGTGCCGGCAGATGCTCGGCAGGAATATGCCCACGATAACGGGAGGAGGCCTGGCGACCCGGCAGCCATTCGGGGTTCTCGTTCAGCAGCAATTGCAGGGTGCCCAGACGGGCATCATAGTCAAAACCGCTGATGTCGACGCCGCCCAGGGTGGCCGATAACGGCGGAAGGTAGTCGATATCGGTATACCTGCCACCTTCGGCGAACAGGACTTCCATGCGCACCACATCCGCAGCCGCCGCCATATTGCCAAGCAAGCGCATCTCCCGGTCATAGACCTCCTGCAACTGCAGCGAAACCGCGCCGGCGGCAAGATCGCGCAACTTGAAGCCGTCCATGTCCAGGACACTGCGCCGATTGCGTTCCAACTGTTGGCGCAGCACTTGCGCATCCTGACCGTAGGCGCGGGCCAGTAAATCGATCCGGGCTTCATCGGCTGATCCGCCATTCACCACAGCGGCATTGATATGGGCCTGCATCTGTTGTTTCAGAACAAGGGCATGTTCGTTGTACAGGGCCCCCAACTCGACTTCAGTAATACGTTCATCTACGCCGTGCAAAAAAACATTGGCCTTGGCCGCCTCGACAATAAACTTATTGGTTTGCCAGGCCAGTAGTGCATCGCTGTCATACCAGAGATTCAGGGTATAACCCTGTCGGGCCAACACCTGCCGCCATACATTGAGATAATCGCGCTGAATGTCGCCAAGACCGCCGCCGAGCCAGACGAAGTGCAACATCCTTGGCACTTCCGTGGGCAACTTTTTCATCTGCTCGGCACTGAACTGGAGGCGCGCTTCGTGCTGTTCGACTTTGTCGTATATCTGCGGCAGATCAATCCCGGCGCCGGCAGGGCTGGAGATATGCGTATCTTGGCTGCGCTTGACCCTGCGCTTGCCCACCAGCTTGGCGAGCGTCTGTTTCAAGAGCCCCAAGGGCTCGAGCAACCGGTGGGAATCCGGCATGCCGATACAGGCAAAGTAATAACGGATGACCGCGTCATAGTGCTCAGTGTTCTTGTAAGGCAACAGTGCCCGTTCGAGATCGGCCAGTTTGAAAAGGCTGATGAAGCCGAGCGCACTGTCGCCCGTCTTGATGTTCGCTTCCTGCATAAAAAAACACTCCTTGGCCTGTTCCGTAAAAAACAGGCCTATAACAACGCCGCCGCCAGCACGTGTTCTGGCGACCTATTGATTCAATTTAATATCTTGCAACTTGGCGACACCTGAAACGCCTGCCAAACACTGACAAGCGCACACCGAAAACTTATCAGGCAGGCAAACTAACGCTTAGAAACCAACAACTCAAACGGGAAGGCTTTCAATGCATTTCAAAGAAGGGTCAAGGCTGTAACTTGCGCTTTTATTTATATGAGAAACAAATACAGCGAAAGAATCGAATGCACGGTCCTGAAGGCGATGTTTCTCTTCTGTGGCGAGGGAGATTTCGCAGCCTGCGATGAGGCTGCGCGGTGTGGTAGGAGCTGTCGAGCGAAGCGAGGCTGCGATCTTTCCCCAGACACTTGAGTCCCAAGCGAAAGATCAAAAGATCGCAGGCTTCGCCAGCTCCTACAGGGATCCCTCGCCGCAGTAGCCATCCATGAATGAACGGTGTCACGGTTCAGGCAGGTTTGGCGCCATACCAGCGAGGCGTGTACACCCAGTTTCCGCCGGACGCCCGCGGGAACACGCAGGTGGTGGAGGAACCGATCAGGACCATGGTGCGCATGTCCACCTGCTCGGCCGTGAGCTGTCCCAACGTGATGACACGCAGGGTCTGGCCCGGACGGCCAATGTCACGCCCCAACACCACCGGCGTCTCCGGCGTGCGGTGCCGGGCGACGATTTCCAGCGCACGCCCCAATTGCCACGGTCGCGCACGGGAAATCGGATTGTAGAAGGCCAGCGCCAGATCGGCTTCGGCAGCCAGGTCCAGACGCTTTTCGATGATCGACCAGGGCTTGAGATTGTCCGACAGCGACATCACGCAGAAGTCATGCCCCAACGGCGCACCGGCCTGGGCGGCGGTCGCGAGGGAGGCGGACACGCCGGGCAGGATCTCCAGGTCCACCTGATGCCAGGCCGGGTCGCTGGATTCGTGCAACGCTTCGAGCACCGCCGCCGCCATGGCAAAGACACCCGGGTCGCCGGACGACACCACGATCACCGAACGACCCAGGGCAGCCAGTTCAAAGGCGTGACGAGCGCGCTGCATTTCTTCGCGGTTGTCGGTGCAGTGCAGCACTTGATCGTCGCGAAACGGGCCGGCCATGCGCACATAGGTTTCGTAACCGAGCACATCGGTGGCCCGCGCCAGTTCGGCTTTCACCGCCGGCACCATCAACTCGGCAGCGCCCGGCCCCAGGCCGATCACCGCCAGGCGGCCGCGCGGACGACCGATTCGGGCCACATCCAAGGGCTGCGCGGCGACGGCGATGACCAGGTTGTCCGTTGCCGAAACGAGGGTCGCCGCCGGCATCGAGTTGCGGGCCAAGGTGGCGGCATCGCCTGTCGCCGCCACAAAGCGCAGCGCCACCCCGAGTTCCAGCGCGGCTTCACGCAAGGCCGTGCTGGCCATCAGCGTATCCGCCGCCACCAGGCACGCCAGGCTCGCAATCGCCACGTTGGCTTGTTGCAAAGCTGCACGAACGGCGCTTGGCAGATCAGCCACCTCGGCGCTCACCACCACCGCGACACTGCGCGGATAAATCAACAGCTCATGGGCACTGGCCTCACGCTCGGCATGGCTAACGTGGATCGTGCGCCGGGCTTGCGGGTCTTGGGGCAACTGCGCTTGATCCAGCCATGGTGCTGCACCTTCGATGCGCACCGGCTCGCCGGCCAACAGATCGGAGACGAAGCGCTTGCCTTGCTCCAGGTCGCCGAGGCTGTAACCGCTGGGTGGATTGAGCAGGCACGTGCCGAAACGCAATTCACCGCTGGTGGTGATCGCCGGCGCGACCTGCAGCATTGCCGCGATGTCCCGGGCCATGCCATTCACCCCGCCCAGGCCGCCCAGCAGCGGCACCACGGCGCTGCCATCCTCGGCCACTGCCAGCACCGGCGGTTCGGCGCCTTTTTCCAGCAACAGCGGCGCCAGGGTACGGATGACAATACCCGCTGCGCACAGGGCGATGATCGGCGTGTCCTGTTGATAAAGTTCGCGCAACGTCGCGCCGAACTCGAGGTATTGCCGATCACCCTCGACCCGCCCGGCCAGGCCGTGGATCAGGGCGTCGGGGTAACGCTGCTGGATCCGTCGGGCTGTTGCCAGGCTGCCGGGGCCGAGGATGACGATGGCCGGCGTCTTGGCGGCCATCAACCCTGCCACCGTTCGCCCGGCACGATGATCAGCGAGAAGTACGGCGAAGACATCGGCTCGACTTCATCCAACGGCACGATTTTCTGGTTGGCCATGGTCGCTCGCTCGACGTACAGCGCTCGCCCGTCCATGCCCAGTTCCTGGAGCACCTGGCGAACCTTGGGGAAATTGCGTCCCAGCTTCATGATCACCGCCGCATCGGCATCGGCCAGGCGACGTTTGAGATCGTCGTGAGGCAAGACACCGGAGAGCACCGACAGGCTCTGGTTACGATAGACCAGCGGCGCGCCGAGCACCGAGGCGCCGCCCAGCATCGAGCAGACGCCGGGAATGACTTGGGCCTCATAACGCTCGGCCAGGCGATCGTGCAGGTACATGTAGGAGCCGTAGAAGAACGGGTCGCCCTCACAGATCACCGCCACGTCGCGACCGGCATCCAGGTGCACGGCCAACTGCTCGGCGGCGGTGTCGTAGAAGTCGGCGATCACCTGTTCATAGGACAGCGGCGCAGGCAGCACCTCGGTGGTGACCGGGTAGACCAATGGCAGCAACGTCTGCGCGTCCTGCAAATGGGCCTCGATGATGCCGAAGGCGTTGCCCTTCTTGCCCTTGGCGACGAAATACGCCACCACGGGCGATTCGCGCAGCAGGCGCAGGGCCTTGACCGTAATCAGTTCCGGGTCACCGGGGCCCACGCCGAGGCCGATCAGACGTCCAGGCTGCTGCATCATTCAATCTCCGTGGCGAGGGCGTTGACGGCGGCGGCGGCCATGGCGCTGCCGCCCAGGCGGCCTTGCATGATCACGAATGGCACGCCACGGCTGTTGGCCGCCAGCATCGCCTTGGACTCGGCGGCGCCGACGAAACCCACTGGGAAACCGAGGATCAATGCCGGTTTCGGCGCGCCGGCATCGAGCATTTCCAGCAGATAGAACAGCGCGGTCGGTGCGTTGCCGATGACCACGACACTGCCTTCCAGGTGCGGGCGCCACAACTCCAGCGCTGCCGCCGAACGGGTGTTGCCCAGTTCCTGGGCCAATGCCGGTACACGCTCGTCGCGCAAGGTGCAGATCACCGGATTGTTGGCTGGCAGGCGAGCCCGGGTCACGCCTTCGGAAACCATCCGCGCATCGCACAGGATCGGCGCACCGGCGGCCAGCGCCTGGCGCCCGGCCGTGCCCGCGCCCTCGGAAAACTGCAGGCCATCGATAGCCTCGACCATGCCGCAGGCGTGGATCACCCGCACGGCGAGTTTCTCCAGGTCGGCCGGAATGCGCGCCAGGTTGGCTTCGGCGCGGATGATCGCGAAGGAGTTGCGATAGATCTCCTGACCGTCGCGGATGTAATCAAGCATCAAGGGGGCTCCGGGGGCGAGCGTCGAGCCAGTGGCCGATCGCTTCAATAGTCAGATTGTGTGCCTGCAACGCGCCGAAACCCGGCAACGTGGCATCGCGAAAATACAGGTCGTAACGACCGGGGGCGACCGCCAGCAAGGTGGCAGCCGCGACGTGGGCCGCCGCGCAGGAACGCGGGCAGCCCGACAGATGAACCTTCAGGGTTTGGCCCTGGCGTCGCAGCAGCTCGGCCAGTTGGCGGGCGTCGGCCTTGGTGTCGGCCAAGGCTTTGCCGCAGCCACTGGAGCCAGTGCAGGCGATGAGTTGCGCCAGGGGTTGATCGTTCGAACCTAACAGCCCCAACCCCTCAAGCCGCGCCAGCACTTCGTCGGCATCCGCGCGGCGCACGTTGGGCAGCAGCAGGCTTTGCCAAGGGCTGAAACGCAGGCTCGCATCGCCCTTCTCCCGCGCCAGTTGCGCGGCCCCCCGCAGCATGACCGCATCGAGCCGGCCGAGGGGCGCCGCCGCGCCGACGTAGACACGGTCGTCGTGCTGGGGATGAACACCGAGGTGCAGTCCATCGATGGCCCCATCCCGCTGCCAATCCAGGCACGCTTGCAGGGGCACAAGACGGGCCAGCCGGGTCATGAATTCATCCACAGAGACGTCAGCCAGCAAGTGGCGCATGCGGATCTGGTCCGGGCGGGCCAAGTCGAGGAACAACTCCAGCACCGCCACCACCAAGGCATGCCCCTGGCTCAGGAGCACCTTGCCCGCCGGTTTATCCAGCGGGGTGCCGGCCAAGCCGAAGGCCAGCCAGGGCTCGCCGTTACGGACAAGGGCCGAAAGCCACAAGTCGTGGTGATGTTCGAGCATCGCCAACGCCTCTCCGCCGTCCAGTTGCACGGCGAACTTGGCGGACAGTTCATGGAAGCGTTCATGGGTTTGCAGGGTGACGAGGATCTGCTCGGCCAACGGACGGGTGTCGAACAGCATCTGCCGGTCGATCCCGGCCGCGGGGCTGAGCATCAGGTTGCGCACGTCATCACCCGCCGGCTTGCGCGGGCCAAGCCCGGCGGCCAGCAACGGCTCGATCAGCGCGTCATGCCCGGGGCCGATCCCGCGGATTTGCAGGTTGGCCCGGTTGGTCGCCTCGATCACACCCCCGGCGAACCGCTCGGCCACCGCCGCCACGGCTTCGGCCTGATCCGCCTGGATGGCACCGCCGTCGAGCTTGATCCGACAGATCCCACCGTCCAGCGCCTGGACGACACGCAGCAACCCCGGGCAACCCGAGGGGCGGATGACGTTGGCGGATGGACGTTCGTTCAAGGGCAAACCGGCAGATAAGACACGCCATGACGGCGAAGGACCGCCATTATGCCTGCTTTGCCGGGGGGCATGAAAAGCTTGCTGGTCGGATTGGGGGTGGCGAGATGACAAATATATCCGTCACGGGGTCATTGTGAAGAACATGGGGGCGTAGGTTTTCTGGAGCTTTCTTGTAGGCTTTTTTACCTTTTAAAACAGCTACATACCTTGAAACCAACGCGCATTTGAACAATCCGGCAAACACCGCTTTATTCAAAGAGCAAGCATTCACCTCAACCTCATTCTCGATAAGGAAATCCGGAATGTCACACACACAGAGCTACACCTACACCCCGGCACAGGTCACCGCCGCGTACGATGAAATCATTGCCACGCTGTTGGACGGCGTCACCACCGAGACGATCCCCAAGATGTTGATTACCGCCGGATCGCAAGGCTCGGGCAAGACCTATCTGCTGGAAAAAAGTCTGCTGCCCTCCAAGCGCTACGACAACTACGTACGCCTGTATCTGCCCGAGTACCGGGAAAAACATCCGCAATACGCGCAGATGATCAAGCACGGCGTGCTGCACGCCTATGAACATACGGAAGCATTTGTCCGGGAAGTCGGCTCGAAAATCTTCGAGAAGGCGTTCAATGACAAGTACAACATCATCATGGAATGTGCGTTCGACAGCTTGGATTTTGCCGCATTTCCACCGACGGCGACGGCCGCCGGGTATCAGTTCGAGACCCACATCATTGCCTGCAAAAAAGAGTTCGCGCATCTGTCGAGTATCAAGCGGGCACTCAAAAGCCTGGAAAACCAGGAAATGGAAAGGTTTGTCTCACTGGCAGCGCTGAATACGAGCTTGAGTAACGCCCAGGCAACCATCCTCGCTTTCGAGACGGCGGCCAAAGCGGTCAGCGGCTCGCAGATTTTCCTGTATGAGCGGGGGTTCGGTCAGTTGAAAGAACGGGTCCTGCGCGCTCAAAGCACCTATACCCTGGATGCGAATGGTACTTCGATCATCACTGGCCCCAAGGTGGTGTATGCCAGTGCTTTCGAGAACATCGTCAATAATCGCCTGCACCTTATTGGCGACCGTGAAGAAATGGTGAAGGCATGTCACCTGGCATTGCATAAAGTCCAGGCTAATGCTGAACATGTGCCGGACTCTGTCGTCAGCGATTTGTATGCGTATATTCTTAAGTATGTTTATCGGTAGGCGTGGTATCGACTGCATGTGGCGGCCTGAGAGCCGGGCTGGGTCTTTTGTACATATCCATTGCTGCGGTAACGGCTACTCAGGGCTCCGCTCTTACAGCGGGTCACTTTTGAAAGGGCGCCTAAAGTAACCAAAAGCGCCTTGCCCCACCACTGGGTACCTCGCTTAGGCTCGATGTGCCCAAGATCAAAATCAAAAGCGAGGCGGCCTGACAGCCGGCCTGATGCTCCCGGCTGTACTCCTATCCAATTGTGGGAGCGGGCTTGCTCGCGAAGGCGCCCTGGCAGCCAACCTGTCTGTTCTGGCTTCACCCGATCCAACTGTGGGAGCGAGCCTGCTCGCGATGGCGGTCTGCCCTGCACAGCTGAGCTGGATCGGACGCAGCCTTAACCAAACACTCACGGTATGATGACCGCCCGGTTCGCGGGCGTCAGCCTGCTTATCAAACAGATCGAGTCGAGGAACACAGATGACGCCCTGGTTGACCGTAGTGGGCATCGGCGAAGACGGCTTCAAGGGCCTGGGCCGCACCGCCCGGCATGCTTTGCTGCGGGCGTCGCGCATTGTTGGCAGCGCTCGGCAGTTGGCGCTGTTGCCACCGTGTATTGGCGGCGAACGGGAGCTGTGGCCCAGTCCGTTTTCCCTGGAGCCGCTGCTGGCCCGTCGGGGCGAGGCGGTGTGCGTGTTGGCGAGCGGCGATCCAATGTTCTACGGCGTCGGCGCCAGTCTCGCTAAACAGATTCCGGGCGGCCAGATGCTGGTTATCCCGGCGCCATCGTCCTGCTCGCAGGCAGCGGCGCGCATGGGCTGGCCGTTGCAGGACGTGGTCACACTGTCGCTGGTGGCGCGGCCCCTGGCAGCGCTCAATGGGCATTTATCCACAGGCGTCAGGCTGTTGCTGCTGAGCAATGACCGCCACAGCCCTGCCGCCGTGGCGACGTTGCTGCGCGAGCGAGGGTTCGGCCCAAGCGCCATGACCGTGCTGGAACATCTGGGAGGTGCGGCGGAACGACGGATCGACGGTAGCGCCGCGCAATGGTCCGATGGCACCGTCGCCGACCTGAACCTGATCGCCGTCGAATGCCGGGCCGAACCGGCGACACCGCGACTGTCACGCTTGGCCGGTTTGCCGGACAGCGCGTTCGAGCATGACGGCCAGTTGACCAAACGCGACGTGCGCGCCATCACCCTCGCCCGCCTCGCCCCGACCCCCGGCGAGTTGCTCTGGGATGTCGGCGCCGGTAGCGGCTCCATCGGCATCGAATGGATGCGCACCCACCCCAGTTGCCGAGCCCTGGCTATCGAAGCCGACGAAGGCCGGCAAGGCTTGATCGAACGCAACCGCGACACCCTCGGCGTGCCCGGCCTGCAACTGATTCGCGGCAGCGCCCCGCAGGCGCTGGACAACCTGGAGCGTCCGGACGCAGTGTTCATCGGTGGCGGCGTCACCCGCGAAGGCGTGCTCGACGCCTGCTGGGCCCAACTCAAGCCCGGCGGTCGGCTGGTCGCCAACGCCGTAACCCTGCAAAGCGAAATGACCCTGATGCACTGGCGCGAACGTCATGGCGGTGAACTGACCCGCATCCACATCGCCCAGGCCCAGCCGTTGGGCGAATTCGACACCTGGCGTCAGGCCTTGCCGATTACCTTGCTGGACCTGACGAAACCTCTCGATGCGTGACGAAACCGCCGAACAACCCGCCCCCCTGCGCAGCGGCCTGACCACCGGCAGTTGCGCCACGGCCACCAGCCTGGCGGCGGCCCGTTTGCTGCTGCGCGGTACCGAAGCCGACGCCGTGGAAATCGTACTGCCCAAGGGCAAGCAGGTGCAGATGCGCCTGGAGTTCTGTCGCCTGACCGAACAAGGCGCCGAGGCCGGGACGATCAAGGACGCAGGCGATGACCCGGACGTGACCCACGGCGCCCTGCTGTTTTCCCAAGTGCGCCTGATCGCCGAACCCGGCGTACGTTTCGTCGCCGGTCGCGGCGTAGGCACAGTGACACGACCGGGGTTGGTGCTGGGTGTCGGTGAGCCGGCGATCAACCCGGTGCCACGCAAAATGATCAACGATCACCTGGGCCGCCTGGCCGAGGAAAGCGGTTATGCCGGTGGTTTCGAAGTCACGGTCAATGTCGAGGACGGCGAAGCCCTGGCGCTGAAAACCATGAACCCGCGACTGGGCATCCTCGGCGGCCTGTCGATCCTCGGCACCAGCGGCATCGTCCGGCCATTCTCCTGCGCGGCCTACATCGCCTCGATCCACCAGGGCATCGACGTGGCGAAGACCAACGGTTACCTGCACATCGCCGCGTGCACCGGCAATGCCAGCGAAGACACTATGCGCCGGGTCTACGACCTGCCGGAAATCGCCCTGATCGAAATGGGCGACTTCGTCGGCGCCGTGCTCAAACATGTGCGCAAGGTGCCGGTGGAAAAACTCAGCCTCTGCGGCGGCTTCGGCAAGATCAGCAAACTCGCCGCCGGCCACATGGACCTGCACAGCCGTCACTCGAGCATCGACCTGCCGCAACTGGCCGAATGGGCGGCCGCCATCGGGGCCGATGAGGTTTTGCAGCAGGGCATCCGAGACGCCAACACCAGCCAACAGGCCCTGGCGATGGCCAGCGCCGCCGGCGTCGCCCTCGGCGATGCGGTGTGCGAGCACGCGCTGGCCTTCGCTCGCAGCGTGGTACCGGCCCAGGTCCAGGTCGAAGTCTTCGCCATCGACCGCCAGGGTGGGATCGTCGGTCACGCCGGAGGCTTCCAATGAAACGCATCCTGCTGCTCGGTGGCGTCACCGAAGCCCTGGCCATCGCCCGCACCCTGGGACCCAATCACATCTACAGCCTGGCTGGCATCGGTCGCGTCCCCACCGACCTCACCTGCCAGGTCCGCGCCGGCGGCTACGGCGGCGCCGAAGGCCTGGCGCAATTCATTCGCGACCAAGGCATCGACCTGCTGCTGGACGCCACCCACCCCTACGCCGCGCAAATCAGCCACAACGCCGCCCACGCCGCCCGCGCCTGCGGCATTCCCTGCTGGGCCCTGCGCCGTCCGGCCTGGCAGCCCCAGGCCGGGGATGACTGGCGCGAAGTGGCCGATTGGGCCGAACTGATCCAGGCCCTGCAACCCTTCCGCCGCCCGCTGTTCACCCTCGGCCGCGAACCGCTGCAACACCTGCACGAAATCCCACCGGAGCAATTCTGGACCCTGCGCGCCCTGGACGTTTACCCCGGCAATGAACGCTGCGAAGTCATCGGCGCCCGTGGGCCGTTTCACCTCGAAGACGAGCGCGAACTCTTCGAACGCCGGAAGATCGATGTGCTGATCAGCAAGAACAGCGGGAGCACGGCCACTGAGCCGAAGCTGGAGGTGGCGCGGGAGCGGGGGGTGCCGGTGTTGGTTTTGCGGCGGCCGGTGTTGGCGGGGGTGGATCGGGAGTTTGGAGAGATCAATGAAATGCTGGACGCTTTATTCGTACAAAACGGGTTCTGAATTCAGCGCATTCGCGCGACATTTCTGACAAGTTTTCAAGACGAAGCCGGCTGTTTCGTCCAAGACGTTCAATTCTATAGTTCCGCTCCTTAATACCCACCGCAGCACCTGGCAGTCATTCAGCATGAGCGACCCGTCTCGTGCCGAGGAAAGTGCTGCTTGCCAATATGTATCCCAAGGAATACGATCCAAATGATCGAATTTGAACAGTCCCGAGTATTCTCAACCTGGCTTGACGGGTTGAAGGACATTGCTGGGAAAGCTCGCATCATTGCCAGGCTCCGATCGGCAGAGCATGGGAATTTTGGTGATTGCGAACCGGTGGGTAACGCAGTGTATGAGATGCGTATTCACTCGGGTCCTGGCTACAGAGTGTACTTCTCCCGTCAAGGCTCCGTGCTTTATTTGCTGCTTGTGGGAGGTGACAAATCGACTCAGAAACGGGATATCGCACGCGCTGTTCAAATGGCGCAAACCATGGGTAATGAGGAGTGAATCATGACTGAAGAATTCACACGTTTCGATGCAGCCACCTACCTCAAGACGCCTGAGGAAATGGCCGCTTATCTGGATGCCTGTTTTGAAGAGGATGCGGGTGACGGCGTACTGGTTCGGGCAGCTCTTAACGATATTGCCAGGGCAAAGGGCATGACGCAGATTGCTCGTGATGCAGGCCTGGGACGAGAGAGTCTTTACAAAGCACTGGGAAGTACGGGCAATCCGGAGTTCACAACTATCATGAAAGTCATGAAAGCTTTGGGCTTGAGGTTACATGCGACGGCCATTTGACAGAGGTTCCCTTCCCTCCTGTATTGGAGTGATTGAATACCGATTGATCAAAAACACGCGACGAGGGAACTTGCTCCCTCGCCACAAAAGCACTCACTTGAAGATCTGTTGATACTGTTAACACCAGCCCTGCGACCCTATACCGCACACGCCTTTTTTACTTCTCAACCCCGATCAGGCTAAATACCGCCACCTGATCGCCCAACCGAGCGGATTGCCCCATGTCCCGACAACGGCTTGCATTTGCCTGGATCGCCTGCTTCGCAGTGCTGTTCAACATGCTTGCCATGCCGCTTTCCAACAGCGGTGGCGCGACTGCCAATTCGCCAGCCGAGCAACTGCTGTGGGGCAGTTTCTGCTCGTCCAGCGGCACGAAAATGGTCGCGATTTCCCTGGGCAAGCTCGAACAGGGCGCGCCACAGAAAGACAATCACTCGACGATGCAGCATTGCTGGTGCTGCGCCGGCACCGCGTCGCTGGTGGCACTCACCGGCCATGCCCCGCAACTGTACCTGGATGCCCGGCTCGATCATCGCGGCATCGCCCAATCGAAACTCGATAGCCCCACGCCCCGCCAACAATGGCCAAGCCTCAATCCCCGCGCCTCGCCCCTGGTCTGATTCTTTCCGCATACACCTGCGCCCTGAATCGTTCCGGAGAATCGCCATGTTGAACAGACTTATCCTGCTGGCCGCCCTGTTGCTTCCCATCGGCTTTGCCCAAGCTCACCAGTACAAGGCAGGCGATCTTGAAATCGCCCACCCCTGGTCTCAAGAGTTGCCGCCCAATGCGCCGACCGTGGCCGCGTATTTCGTCATCCACAACGGCGGCACCAGCGACGACAAGCTGCTCAGCGTCGACTCACCCATCGCCGGCAAGGCCGAGCTCCATGAGCATGTGATGCAAAACGACCTGATGAAAATGCAACCGGTATCCGACGTCGATATCGCCCCGGGTGCGACTGTCACCTTCGCACCGATGGCGTATCACGTGATGCTGCTGGAGTTGAAGGACCGCAGCCTGCTCAGCGACGGCAAGCGCTTCCCGATGACCCTGCATTTCGAAAAAGCCGGCGATGTCACGGTCGACGTTGTGGTGCAGAAAAAAGCACCCGACGGCACCAAGACACACATGCACGCCCAGTAGACGTAGCCGCCCGTGCACGCCCTTCGCGCCAGGCCATCCATGCCCCGCCGTCAGCCCATGAGCCAGACACGCGGCAGCTGGATCAGCCTGTTCGCCATGCTGATGATCTTTATCGCTCCGCTGATTTCCCAGTCGATGCCGATGGATCAGCGCATGCCTGCGAGCATGAACATGAGCATGTCGATGGACATGAGCATGGACATGCCGGCGGGAGTCCACGCCGAACATGAGGCCTCAACCGACGAACACTGCCCGCCCCAGCGCGAGCACCACGCACTGTGGGAAAAGTGTGGCTATTGCAGCCTGCTGTTCAACTGTCCGGCGCTGACTGGCGGCCAGGGCTTCGCCACCTTTGAAACACCACTGGCCAACACCTACACCGCCCCCTCCCCGCGCCTGGGCCATGCCCGCACCGCATTCTTCCCGGGTGCCCGCACCCGCGCACCGCCCTTCGACGCGTAAGCCGACACTCCACTCACCCGGTCGTACAAGACAGCCCCAGGCTGCCCGACCGTGTCGTCTACGTTTGTTCGATGGAATCATCATGTCCAGGTTTTCTGCTGGCATCGCGTTGGGCTCTGCCCAGGTTCGCTGCCCCCTGAACGAGCCACGGGTTCGTTTGCGCCAAACCATCGCCGCCCTGTGCGGCCTGCTGCTCACGCCTCTCGCGCTGGCCGACGAGCACGAGCATCACGACCATCAGGTCGACGAACTGAGCCCGACGGTCATCACCGCCATCGCCCCCAGCTCGCCGCTGACCGTCGTCACCAACCCCAAGGACCCGCGCCAACCGGTGCCGGCCAGTGATGGCGGCGACTACCTCAAGACCATTCCGGGCTTTGCCCTGGTGCGCAACGGCGGCACCAATGGCGACCCGGTGCTGCGTGGCATGTTCGGCTCACGGCTGAACATCCTCACCAACGGCAGCATGCTGTTGGGTGCTTGCCCAGGCCGGATGGACGCACCGACCTCCTATATCTCGCCAGAAACCTACGACAAGCTCACCGTCATCAAAGGCCCGCAAACCGTGCTCTGGGGCCCCGGCGCCTCGGCCGGGACCGTGCTGTTCGAGCGCGAGCCGGAACAGTTCGGCGAGCTGGGCACCCGGGTCAACGCCAGTGTGCTGGCCGGCTCCAATGGCCGTTTCGACAAAGTGGTGGATGCCGCCGCCGGTGGCCCGCAGGGCTATGTACGGGTGATCGGCAACACCGCCCATTCGGACGATTACCGCGACGGCAATAACGACACCGTGCCGTCGCGCTATGACAAGTGGAATGGCGACGTCACCCTTGGCTGGACGCCGGACGCCGACACCTTGCTGGAATTGACGGCCGGCAAGGGCGACGGTGAAGCGCGCTACGCCGGACGCGGCATGGACGGCTCACAGTTCAAGCGCGAAAGCCTCGGGCTGCGTTTCGAGCGCTCGAACATCGGCCAGGTGCTGGACAAGGTCGAGGCCCAGGTCTACTACAACTACGCCGACCACGTGATGGACAACTACACGCTGCGCACGCCGTCCGGCACCGGGATGATGGCCGGGCCCATGGCTTCCAACGTCGACCGCCGCACCCTCGGCGCGCGCATCAAGGCCACCTGGCGCTGGGCCGATGTGCAATTGATCAGCGGCCTGGACGCCCAGACCAACGAGCACCGCCAACGCAGCAGCATGGGCGTGGATACCTACAAGGACCTGCCGTACACCAAGGACGCCGACTTCCACAACTACGGGGTGTTCGGCGAACTGACCTGGTACGCCGCCGACCGCGACAGGCTGATCACCGGTGCCCGGCTCGACCGCGCCTCGGCCAAGGACTATCGCCAGAGCATCGGTTCCGGCATGTCGGCCCGCCCCAATCCCACCGCCGACGACACTCGCGCCGACACACTGCCCAGCGGTTTTGTCCGCTACGAGCACGACCTGGACGACAGCCCCACCACCCTCTACGCAGGCATCGGTCACGCCCAGCGCTTTCCGGACTACTGGGAGCTGTTCTCGCCGAACGTCGGCCCCAGCGGTTCGTTGAATGCCTTCGACGCGATCAAGCCGGAGAAAACCACCCAGCTCGACTTCGGCCTGCAGTACAAGACCGAAACCCTTGAAGCCTGGGCGTCGGGTTATGTCGGCCAGGTGCGCGACTACATCCTGTTCGACTACACCCCCGGGATGATGGGCACCACCTCCCGGGCCGAGAATATCGATGCGCGGATCATGGGCGGTGAATTGGGTGCGGCCTACAAGCTGAGCGAGCGCTGGAAAGCCGACGCCACCCTGGCCTACGCCTGGGGCAAGAACAGCAGCGACGGCAGCGCCCTGGCGCAAATGCCGCCGCTGGACGCACGCCTGGGCCTGACCTACAGCGAAGACCGCTGGAGCGCCGGTGCCCTGTGGCGGGTGGTGGCGGCGCAACACCGTGTCGATGAAAACAAGGGCAACGTGGTGGGCAAGGACTACGGCAAAAGCTCGGGCTTCGGCGTGTTCTCGCTCAACGGTGCCTATCGCATCAATCAACACTGGAAGGTCAGCAGCGGCGTCGACAACCTGTTCGGCAAAGCCTACGCCGAACACTTGAACCTGGCCGGCAACGCCGGGGTCGGCTACCCGGCGAGCGACCCGCAGGCTATCAACGAACCGGGGCGCACGCTCTGGACCAAGGTGGACATGAGTTTCTAACCGGCACCGGAGATCTGTCAACAAGGACACAAACTGTGGGAGCGAGCTTGCTCGCGATGGCGAAGGCACATTCAACATCGATGCAAGCTGAACCATTGTTATCGCGAGCAAGCTCGCTCCCACAGGGTTCGATTCCACCTTGAATGACGGCACAACATAACAACCCAATTTGCCCTGCGGAGCGCTTTCTGATGAGCCAACCGAAACCGAATTTCTACAACCTGGCCTGGCGCTGGCATTTTTATGCCGGGCTGTTCGTGGCGCCGTTCATGGTGATGCTGGCCCTGACCGGCATCATCTACCTGTTCAAGCCGCAACTCGATCCACTGATGTACGGCAGCCTGTTGAACGTGCCGGCCGGGCATCACACCCTGGCGGCGGACGACCTGCTCAATAAGGTCCGCCAGGCCTACCCCGAAGGCCAGGTCAAACAGTACCTGCCACCGGTCAACGCCGAACGCAGCGCGCAATTCGTAGTGATCGACCAGGGCCGGGAACTGAATGTGTTCATCGACCCGTACCACGGCGACGTCCTCGGGGAACAGGATGCGAAGAGCAACCTGCAAGCCATGGCCCGGGCGATTCACGGCGAGTTGCTGATCGGCACCGTCGGTGACCGGTTGGTGGAAATGGCCGCCGGCTGGGGCGTGGTGCTGGTGGTCTCCGGCCTGTACCTGTGGTGGCCACGCGGGCAATCATCGGCCGGTGTGCTGTGGCCGCGCTGGAGCGCCCGCGGTCGGTTGTTCTGGCGTGACCTGCACGTCGTCGTCGGTTTCTGGGGCGCGGCATTCCTGCTGGTGATGCTGCTCAGCGGCATGACCTGGACCGGCTTCTGGGGCAAGCAATACGCAGACCTCTGGAACCGCTTCCCGGCGGCGATGTGGAATGACGTGCCCAAGTCCGACGTCGAGGCCGGCACCCTCAACAACGCCCACCGCCAGACCGTGCCCTGGGCCGTGGAAAATACGCCGATGCCGATGTCCGGCGACCATGCCGAGCACATGGGCCACGGTGGCCTGCACGAAGGCCCCGCCGCCCCGACCGTCAGCCTGCAAGCGGTGCAGGATATCGCCACCGCGCGCCAGGTCACGCCCGGCTACAGCATCACGTTGCCCACCACGGCCAGCGGCGTGTTCACCGTCGCCGTGTTCGCCGATGACCCGCGCAACGACGCCACCCTGCACGTGGACCAGTACACCGGCAAGGTCCTGGCCGATGTGCGCTGGGAGCACTACAGCATCGTCGCCCGCGCCACCGAAACCGGGGTGATGCTGCACGAAGGCAAGATGTTCGGCCCGGTGAACCAGATCCTCGTGCTGCTGGTTTGCCTGATGATCCTGCTCAGCGCCGTGAGTGGCCTGGTGATCTGGTGGAAGCGTCGGCCCCAGGGCAAGTTCGGCGTGCCGCCCCTGCGCCACGACCTGCCGACCTGGAAGACCGGAGTGTTCATCATGCTGGCCCTGGCGCTGGTGTTCCCGTTGGTAGGGGCTTCGCTGGTGGTGGTGTGGCTGTTGGACCGGCTGGTTACCCGGTTCAATCGCCAGCCTGAGGCGGCTTCATCTTCAAGCTGAAGGCCATGCGTTAACGGAAGGCGGCGCGAAACCTCCACAATCGCACCCGCTTTCCAAACGATGAACACAGTCCGGAATGTGGGAGCGAGCTTGCTCGCGATAGCGGTAGATCAGTCAGATCGGAGATGACTGACCCATCGCTATCGCGAGCAAGCTCGCTCCCACAAGGGGACTCGCACCCTTGCGCACTAATGTGGCGCACCTCCTCGCACCAGCCCCCGCAATGCGTTCACTCATGGTGCGCTCGCTCCCTTGTGCCCCACGCCAACCCCGCGTTTCAAAGCCTTTCTCCGACCGGGCACACCCCTTGCAAAAGCGCTTTCAGCGTTTGCATCTGCCCTCAAAAAAACTCATAAGTCCATGGAGATCGCACAATGAAGCGTCGTAGCTTGATCAAGGCTTTTACACTCTCGGCAAGCATTGCCGCGATGGGCATGGCCTGGACCGTCCAGGCCGCCGAGACCATCAAGGTCGGTATCTTGCATTCGTTGTCCGGCACCATGGCGATCTCCGAGACGTCCCTCAAGGACATGGCGCTGATGACCATTGACGAGATCAACGCCAAGGGTGGTGTGAACGGCAAGAAGCTTGAAGCGGTGGTCGTGGACCCGGCGTCGAACTGGCCGCTGTTCGCCGAAAAGGGCCGGCAGTTGCTGACCCAGGACAAGGTCGCCGTGGTGTTCGGCTGCTGGACATCGGTGTCGCGTAAATCCGTGTTGCCGGTGTTCGAAGAACTCAACGGCCTGCTGTTCTACCCGGTGCAATACGAAGGCGAAGAGATGTCGCCGAACGTGTTCTACACCGGTGCCGCGCCGAACCAACAGGCGATTCCGGCGGTGGAATACCTGATGAGCGAAGAAGGCGGCAGCGCCAAGCGCTACTTCCTGCTGGGCACCGACTACGTCTACCCGCGCACCACCAACAAGATCCTGCGCTCGTTCCTGCACTCCAAAGGGGTGGCGGACAAAGACATCGAAGAGGTCTACACCCCGTTCGGCCACAGCGATTACCAGACCATCGTGGCCAACATCAAGAAGTTCTCGGCCGGCGGCAAGACTGCAGTCATCTCCACGGTCAATGGCGACTCCAACGTGCCGTTCTATAAAGAACTGGCCAACCAGGGCCTGAAGGCCACCGACGTACCGGTGGTGGCGTTCTCGGTGGGCGAAGAGGAACTGCGCGGCATCGACACCAAGCCGCTGGTGGGCAACCTGGCGGCGTGGAACTACTTCGAATCCGTGGATAACCCGGCGAACAAGAAATTCGTCGATTCCTGGAAAGCCTACGCCAAGGCCAAGAACCTGCCAGGCGCCGACAAAGCGGTGACCAACGACCCGATGGAAGCCACCTACGTCGGTATCCACATGTGGGCGCAAGCGGTCGAGAAAGCCAAGTCCACCGACGTCGACAAAGTCCGCGAAGCCCTGGCCGGCCAGACCTTCGCCGCACCGTCGGGCTACACCCTGACCATGGACAAGACCAACCACCACCTGCACAAGCCGGTGATGATCGGCGAAATCCAGGCCGACGGTCAGTTCAACGTGGTCTGGCAGACCGAAGGCCCGATCCGCGCGCAACCGTGGAGCCCGTTCATCGCCGGCAACGACAAGAAGCCTGACTATGCGGTGAAGAGCAACTGAGCCCATGGGTGTCGGCCCCAATCCCCGGGCCGACACACAACCCCTGTGGGAGCGAGCTTGCTCGCG
>NZ_JACNDD010000041.1:0-44438 GCF_017351395.1 Pseudomonas sp. FW305-28 | reverse complement strand
ATGACGATGCACGTGCTCAAGAAATCCCTGGGCATGTTCAGTTCGCGCTTTAGCCACACCTTCTACCTCGAGGTGCTGGGGCTGATCTACGAGATCCTCAACAAGAGCCGCCGCGAAGGCATGATGGCGATCGAAGGCGACATCGAAGACGCCGCCGCCAGCCCGATTTTCGCCAAGTACCCGGCCGTGCTCAAGGACGCCCGCATGACGGCGTTCATCTGTGATTACCTGCGCATCATGTCGTCCGGCAACATGGCCCCCCACGAGCTCGAAGGCCTGTTCGACATGGAGCTGTACAGCCTCAAGGAAGACCTGGAGCATCCCTCCCACGCAGTCACCGGGATCGCCGACGCGATGCCTGGCTTCGGTATCGTCGCGGCGGTACTGGGGATCGTGGTGACCATGGCCTCCCTGGGCGACGGTGACCAGAAGTCCATCGGCCTGCACGTGGGTGCGGCCCTGGTGGGTACGTTCTTCGGTATCTTGGCGGCGTATGGTTTCTTCGGGCCGCTGGCCACCTCCCTGGCCCATGACGCCAAGGAAGAGCTCAATATCTACGAAGCCATCAAGGCTTCCCTGGTGGCCTCGGCCTCGGGCATGCCGCCATCGTTGGCGGTGGAGTTCGGGCGCAAGGTCCTGTACCCGGCGCACCGTCCAAGCTTCGCCGAGCTGGAACAAGCGGTTCGCGGTCGCTAAGTCATGGAAAATAACCAGCCGATCATCATCAAGCGCGTCAAGCGCATAGCCGCTGGGCATCACGGGGGCGCCTGGAAAATCGCCTTTGCCGACTTCGCCACAGCGATGATGGCGTTCTTCCTAGTGCTGTGGCTGTTGTCCACGGCGACGCCAGAGCAGAAGATCGCCATCGCCGGCTACTTCAAGGACCCGGTCGGCTTTTCCGAAAGCGGCACGCCCTACATCATCGACCTGGGCGGCTCACCGACCCTGGCCCCGGAAAACACCCTCAACCCCGAGGTCAAGTCCCAGCCCCAGCCCGACAAGGTGACGGTGGATTCCGAGCAGGTCGAAGGCATGGCCGAACAGGTCGAGCGCGAGCGCCTGGAATTGCTGTTGCAGGAATTGCAGAACAAGGTCGAAGAGAACCCGCAACTGCAGAAATTCAAGGACCAGATCCTGTTCGAAATCACCCCGAACGGCTTGCGCATCCAGATCATGGACGCCGAGAACCGGCCGATGTTCGATTCCGGCAGCGCGCGCCTGAAGCCGTATTTCGAGGACATCCTGTTGGCCATGGCCGACACCATCAAGGCGGTGCCGAACAAGATCAGCATCAGTGGTCATACCGATGCCAAACCCTACATCGGCAAGGGTGACTACGGTAACTGGGAGCTGTCCGCCAACCGTGCCAACGCGGCCCGTCGCGCCCTGGTGGCCGGCAGCTATCCGGACGAGCAGGTGGCGCGGGTGGTCGGTTATGCGTCTTCGGCGCTCTTCGACCGCAAAGACCCGTTCAACCCGGTCAACCGGCGTATCGATATCGTGGTGTTGACCAAGAAGGCGCAGAAAGCCATCGAGGGCTCGCAAACCGATGATCCGGCGCCCGATCCGGTCCCGGGCGAGGGTGCGCCGGGTGAAGCGCCTGCTCCGTCCGCCACACCAGGTGCGGCGGTCGATCCGAACGCGTTGCCGGCAGACCAGCAACCCGTGCCGGCCCATGAGCTGCGCGAGCGGCTGAACCTGTTCGACGATGCCGCGCCCAAGCCGCCCGGAGCGCCGGCGCAGTGAACTGAAGGTTTGTCGATGGACCTGTGGCGAGGGAGCTTGCTCCCGCTCGACTGCGAAGCAGTCGTAAACCGGCGGGTGCGGTGTGTCTGATGCTCCGCATCTGGCAGGTTTTGGGGCTGCTTCGCAGCCCAGCGGGAGCAAGCTCCCTCGCCACAATTGTGTCCGGCTTCCCTTCCTTTCAGCTCAGTAACCGCTTTCCGGCAGGCTGGCGATGATCGAGCGGTAGCTATTCATCCGTTGCTGATGCACGCGACCTTCTTCCAGGGCCTTGAGCAGAGCGCAACCGGGCTCGCGGTCGTGCTTGCAGTCGCGGAAGCGGCAGGTGCCGATCAACTCGTTGAACTCGATGAACCCGGCTTCGACATCGGCCCGGCTGACGTGGCCCAGGCCGAATTCTCGGATACCCGGCGAGTCGATCAATTCACCGCCGCCAGGGAAATGGAACAGCCGCGCGGTGGTGGTGGTGTGGGTGCCCTGGCCGGACAGCTCGGACAGCGGCCCGACGCGCGTCTCGACTTCCGGCAGCAGGCTGTTGACCAGCGAAGACTTGCCCACGCCAGACTGGCCGACGAACACACTGATGCGCCCGTCCAGTTGCTGTTGCAACTGCTCCATGCCGTTGCCGTGATGGGCCGAGACCTCCAGCACCGGGTAACCCAAATCCCGATAGACCGACAGCAGGGCGTTCAGCGCCGTGGCGTTGTGTTCGTCGATCAGGTCGAACTTGTTGAGCAGCAGCAACGGACGGATACCCGCGTGTTCGGCGGCCACCAGGTAACGGTCGATCAGGTTGGCGTGGGGCTCGGGCAACGGGGCGAACACGATGACGATCATGTCGACGTTGGCGGCCACGGGCTTGAGCTGGCCTCGGCTGTCCGGCCGGCACAGCTCGGTGTGGCGCGGCAACTGCGCGACGATCACGCCGATGCCCTGGTTGCCGGCCCGCCAGACCACCTGGTCGCCCGTCACCAGCGCCGGCAGGTTGGCGCGCAAGTGGCAGCGGAACACCTGGCCGGCCAGTTCGCCTTCCTGGGCCTCGACCTCGACCTGCACGCCGAAGTGGGCGATCACCAGGCCGGTCTGTTCAGGGCCCAGGTCGCCACCCTCCAGGGCTTCGACAGCACTGGATTCGCGTTTGGCGGCGCGGGCGGCGCGCTCGCCCTGGATCTTTTCGATGCGCCAGTTCTGACGACGATTGAGTTGGCGTTTGGCCATGGGTGTTCCGTATGAAGAAATGCAGCGAATAGGGTAAAACGGCGGCGAGTTTAGCACGCCCAAGGGCCTGCCTAAGCTAAACTGCGTGGCTACGCCGAGGAGCTTCCCTATGCAAAACCCGCAGAACCTGATCTGGATCGACCTGGAAATGACCGGTCTGAACCCTGACACCGACGTCATCATCGAAATGGCCACGATCGTCACCGACAGCGACCTCAACACCCTGGCCGAAGGCCCGGTGATCGCGATCCACCACAGCGACGAAGTCCTGGCCGGCATGGACGAGTGGAACACCCGCCAGCACGGCGGCTCGGGCCTGACCCAGCGGGTGCGCGAGAGCAAGATCAGCATGGCCGAGGCCGAGGCCCAGACCCTCGCCTTCCTGGAACAGTGGGTGCCCAAGGGCAAGTCGCCGATCTGTGGCAACAGCATCTGCCAGGACCGTCGCTTCCTTTATACCCACATGAAATCCCTGGAAAGCTACTTCCACTACCGCAACCTGGACGTCTCCACCCTCAAGGAGCTGGCCGCCCGCTGGGCGCCAGAAGTGCGCGACAGTTTCCAGAAGGGCAGCACCCACCTGGCCCTGGACGACATCCGCGAGTCCATCGCCGAGTTGCAGCATTACCGCAAGCATTTCATCAAGTTCTGATGCGCAGCGCGTTCTTGTGGTGATGGGGCTGTGGGAGCAAAGCTTGCTCGCGAAACAGGCGCCTCGGTCTTTGAAAGTCCGCATTGCCTTCATCGCGGGCAAGCCTTGCTCCCACAGATATCCTGGCCACAGACTCCTTGTTTGACATGGTCGATGGCTGCCCTCTTTTGGTGCCTGCCCAAACTGGCTAGACTGCGCGCCTTCCTGCAAGGACCGCCATCATGTTGCTGATGCTTTATCTGATCGCCATCACCGCCGAAGCCATGACCGGCGCCTTGTCTGCCGGGCGACGGGGCATGGACTGGTTCGGCGTGGTGCTGATCGCCTGTGTCACGGCGCTGGGTGGCGGCTCGGTGCGCGACGTGCTGCTCGGTCATTACCCACTCACCTGGGTCAAGCACCCGGAGTACCTGGTGCTGACCACCGCGGCGGCGATGCTGACGGTGTTCCTGGCGCGCTGGATGCGCCATTTGCGCTCGCTGTTCCTGGTGCTCGACGCCGTGGGCCTGGTGGCGTTCACCCTGATCGGCTGCATGACGGCCCTGGAAATGGGCCATGGCATGCTGGTGGCGTCGGTCAGTGGGGTGATCACCGGGGTGTTCGGTGGCATCCTGCGGGACATCTTCTGCAACGATATTCCGCTGATCTTCCGTCGCGAACTCTACGCCAGCGTCTCGTTTGCCGCGGCGTGGTGTTATCTGCTGTGTGTCTTCCTGCAACTGCCGAACGAGCAGGCAATCCTCATTACCTTGTTCGGCGGTTTCCTGCTGCGGCTCCTGGCGATTCGCTTTCACTGGGAAATGCCGAAGTTCGTCTACAACGACGAGGTTTGACGCTCGGCATGTTGGCGCAATGCCCACGCCACGTGCTCGCGCACCAGTTCCGACGGATAGTCGCGCCGCGCCTCCAGCGCTTGCAGCACGGGAATGGTTGACGGCGCATTACCCAGGCCCACCGCCAGGTTGCGCAGCCAGCGTTCGTAACCGGCACGGCGCAACGGTGAACCCTCGGTGCTGCTGAGGAATTTCTCTTCGTCCCACATGAACAGCTCGGCCAACCCGGCATTGTCCAGGTTGTGCCGCGGCTTGAAGTCGCTTTCCCCGGACGGTCGGGCAAAGCGGTTCCACGGGCAGACGATCTGGCAGTCGTCACAGCCGAACACCCGGTTGCCGATCAGTGGTCGCAGCTCTTCAGGAATGGCGCTTTTCAACTCGATGGTCAGGTAGGAAATACAACGGCGAGCATCGAGCACGTAGGGGCCGACGAAGGCATTCGTAGGACAGATGTCCAGGCATGCGGTGCATTTTCCGCAATGCTCGGTGCCGTGGGGTGGATCGATGGGCAGCGGCAGGTCGACAAACAGCTCGCTCAGGAAAAAATAGCTGCCGGCCTTGCGGTTCAACACCAGGGTGTTTTTACCGATCCAGCCCAGGCCCGCCTGTTCGGCGATGGCTTTTTCCAGCACCGGTGCGCTGTCGACAAAGGCACGGTAGCCAAAGGGGCCGATGACCGCCTGAATTTTTTCCGCCAATTGCTGCACGCGTTTACGGATCAATTTGTGGTAATCGCGGCCCAATGCATAACGCGAGACGTAGGCTTTTTCCGGTTGGCCGAGCAATTGCGCCATTTGCGTATCGCCCGGCAAGTAATCCATGCGCAGGGAAACCACCCGCAGCGTGCCCGGCACCAGTTCCTCGGGGTGCGAGCGTTTGCTGCCATGGGCGCCCATATAGTCCATTTCGCCGTGGTAGCCGGCCTCGAGCCAGCGTTGCAGGTGTTGTTCATGCTCGGCCAGGTCCAGGCCGCTGATGCCGACCTGCTGGAAACCCAGCTCGCGGCCCCATTCCTTGATGGATTGGGCGAGGGCGGGGAGGTCTGTGGGAATGGCAGGCATGAGGCGAGAGAAACCGGAGCTGAGATGCGTATAATTCTGCCAGACATCGGAGCCCGAAGACGCATGCCGCACACTAAAGATGATTTTCCCGACGCGCTGTACAGCGCCGCGCAGGTCCGGGCCCTCGATGCTCAACTGATCGCGGCAGGCACCGCCGGTTTCGAATTGATGCAGCGCGCGGCCCGCGCCACCTGGCGAGCGATCGTCCGACGCTGGCCTGAGGCCCGCGAGCTGACCGTGCTGGCCGGCCATGGCAACAATGCCGGCGATGGCTACCTGGTCGCGACGCTGGCCCGGCGCGCCGGCTGGTCGGTGCGGGTGCTGACGGTGGGCGAGCCCCGGCGATTGCAGGGGGACGCCGCCAATGCCCACGCCGAGGCCGTGGCGGTGGGCGTGCCGATGGAGCCGTGGTCGGACGAGGCCGAGTTGCGCGGCGTGCTATTGGACGCGCTGCTCGGCACCGGCCTGAATGGCGATGTGCGCGAACCTTATGTGCAGGCCATCGATACGATCAACGTCAGCGGCCTGCCGGTCGCGGCGGTGGATATCCCTTCGGGGTTGTGCGCCGACACCGGCCGAGTGCTGGGCACGGCGGTGGCGGCCGACCTGACCGTGACTTTCATTGGCTTGAAACTGGGGTTGTTCACCGGCGAGGCGGCGGACCGGGTCGGTGAGCTGATGTTCAATGACCTGCACGCTGATCCGGATATTGTTGAAACGGCACCGGCCAGTGCCCGACTGCTCCTGCCCCACAATCTGCCTCGTCTGACACCTCGTGCCGCCACTTCCCACAAAGGCAAGTTCGGTCATGTGCTCTTGATCGGTGGCGACCGCGGCTTCGGCGGCGCCATCCAGATGAGCGCCGAAAGCGCCCTGCGCTGCGGTGCGGGCATGGTTTCGCTGGCGACCCGCAGTGAGCATGTATCCGCCGCGCTGATGCGTTTACCGGAAGTGATGGTGCAGGGCACCCATTCGGCGAACCAATTGATGGGCCTGCTCCAGCAGGCCAGCGTGCTGGTGGTCGGGCCGGGCCTGGGCCAGGCTGCCTGGGGACGCAGCCTGTTGTCGGCGGCGGCCAATGCGCCACTGCCGCAAGTGTGGGATGCCGATGCACTGAACCTGCTGAGCAGGGGCGATGTCCGTTTGCCTGAGCAGTGCGTCATCACCCCGCACCCGGGGGAGGCGGCGCGGCTGTTGGAGATGTCCGTCGCCCAGGTGCAGGCCGACCGCCCGGCGGCGGCCCATGCCTTGAGCCAGAAATACAGCGCCACGGTGATCCTCAAGGGGGCCGGCAGCCTGATCGCCAGCCCGGACGGTCGCCTGGCGGTTTGCAGCCAGGGCCATCCGGCCATGGCCACCGCCGGTCTGGGGGATGTGCTGGCCGGTGTGGTCGGGGCCTTGCTGGCCCAGGGCATGGAAGGCTTCGAGGCCGCGTGCCTGGCGGTCTGGCTGCACGCCAGTGCCGGTGCCCAGGTCGGTCGCTCGGGCCGGGGATTGGCGGCGACCGATCTTATCCCGGCCATTCGTCAGTTGTTGGAGGAGCATTCACCGTGTCTGAAGTAACCCTGTACGTGGCGGACGAACAAGCCATGACACAATTTGGCGCCCGCATCGCGCAGATCACCGCCGGCCACGGCCTGATTTTTCTCGAAGGCGACCTTGGCGCGGGGAAAACCACCTTGTCCCGTGGCATCATTCGCGGCCTCGGGCACGTCGGTTCAGTCAAGAGCCCGACGTTCACCCTGGTCGAGCCCTATGAGATCGGCGACATTCGCGCCTTCCATTTCGACCTGTATCGACTGGTAGATCCCGAGGAGCTGGAATTCCTCGGTATCCGCGATTATTTCGAAGATGACGCCTTGTGCCTGATCGAATGGCCCCAGAAGGGTGCAGGCTTTTTGCCAAAGCCCGACCTGACCATTACCATTGGCGCGCAGAACGGCGGGCGTTCGCTGAAACTGACGCCGCAAGGCTCCCGTGGTGAGTCGTGGTGTGCCGCTTTGGCATTGGAAAACTAATTGATGATGGGGTTTGGTATGCGCTTTCGCGCGGTGGTTGCTGTCGTAGGACTGTTGCTTACGGCACTGGCCGTCGATGCTGTGGCCGAGACAAAGGTCAACAGCGTTCGCCTCTGGCGGGCGCCGGACAACACACGGCTGGTGTTCGACCTGACGGGGCCGGTGCAGCACAGCGTATTCACCCTGACCGCCCCGGATCGCCTGGTGATCGACATCAACGGCGCCACCCTGGGGGCGCCGCTGAATGTCGCTACCGCCAACACGCCGATCACCGCGATGCGCTCGGCCCAGCGTACGCCGACCGACCTGCGGGTGGTCATCGACCTGAAAAAAGCCGTGACCCCGAAGAGCTTCACCCTGGCCCCCAACGCCCAGTACGGCAACCGGCTGGTGGTGGACCTGTTCGACAACCCGGCCGATGCCGAGCCACCGCCACCGCCGCCGACCAATGTGGCCACGGTGCCAGCGGTGCCGGTGACCCCGACCGAGCCTGCGCTCAAACTGCCACCGGCCCCGGCGGGCAAGCGCGACATCATCGTCGTGATCGACGCCGGTCACGGTGGCGAAGACCCGGGCGCCTCGGGCTCGCGCGGGCAACGTGAAAAAGACGTGGTGCTGTCCATCGCCCGTGAATTGCAGCGCCAGGTCAACGGCATGAAAGGCTTCCGCGCCGAACTGACCCGCACCGGCGACTATTTCATTCCCTTGCGCGGCCGCACCGAAATCGCCCGCAAGAAAGGCGCTGACCTGTTCGTCTCCATTCACGCCGACGCCGCACCTTCGGCGGCAGCGTTCGGGGCCTCGGTGTTTGCCCTGTCCGACCGTGGCGCGACTTCCGAAACCGCCCGTTGGCTGGCCGACACTGAAAACCGTTCCGACCTGATCGGCGGTGCCGGCAACGTCAGCCTTGACGACAAGGACCGGATGCTCGCCGGTGTCCTGCTCGACTTGTCGATGACCGCCTCGTTGACCTCCAGCCTGAACGTCGGCCAGAAGGTCTTGAGCAACATCGGTCGCGTCACGCCGCTGCACAAGCAGCGCGTCGAACAGGCCGGGTTCATGGTGCTCAAGTCGCCGGACATCCCGTCGATCCTGGTGGAAACCGGGTTCATTTCCAACGCCAACGAAGCCTCGAAACTGTCGACGTCGAGCCATCAGCAGGCCCTGGCCCGCTCCATCAGCAGCGGCGTACGGCAGTTCTTCCAGCAGAACCCGCCGCCGGGCACCTACATCGCCTGGCTGCGGGACTCCGGCAAGATCGCCCAGGGGCCACGGGATCACCGCGTCAACCCGGGCGAAACCCTGGCGATGATTGCCGTGCGCTACCAGGTGTCGCCCGCCACCTTGCGCAGCGCCAACAATCTCAAGAGCGATGAGCTCAAGATTGGCCAGACCCTGACCATTCCGAGCAATGAAGTGGCGGCCAAGCAATGAGTGACGAAGTGATCGGCAACACCGCCCGTATCGAACTGCTCAGCCCTCGGCTGGCGAACCAGATCGCCGCCGGTGAAGTGGTCGAGCGTCCGGCGTCGGTCATCAAGGAGCTGCTGGAAAACAGCCTCGATTCCGGGGCTCGGCGCATCGATGTGGATGTCGAGCAGGGCGGCGTCAAGCTGTTGCGGGTGCGCGATGACGGTGGTGGGATTCCCTCTGACGACCTGCCGCTGGCCCTGGCGCGTCATGCCACCAGCAAGATCCGCGACCTGGAAGACCTCGAGCGGGTCATGAGCCTGGGCTTCCGGGGCGAGGCGCTGGCGTCCATCAGTTCGGTGTCGCGCCTGACCCTCACCTCCCGCACCCGTGATGCCGAGCAGGCCTGGCAGGTCGAGACCGAAGGCCGCGACATGGCGTCTCGCGTCCAGCCCGCGGCGCATCCGGTGGGCACCTCGGTGGAAGTGCGCGACTTGTTCTTCAACACCCCGGCCCGGCGCAAGTTTCTCAAGGCCGAGAAGACTGAATTCGATCACCTGCAAGAAGTCATCAAGCGCCTGGCCCTGGCGCGTTTTGACGTGGCGTTCCATTTGCGCCACAACGGCAAGACCATCCTCAGCCTGCACGAGGCCCGCGACGATGCGGCCCGCGCCCGGCGTGTGGGCGCGGTGTGCGGTGCGGGGTTCCTGGAACAGGCCTTGCCCATCGAGGTGGAGCGCAACGGCCTGCACCTGTGGGGGTGGGTCGGCTTGCCAACGTTCTCCCGCAGCCAGGCGGACTTGCAATATTTCTACGTGAACGGCCGGGCGGTGCGCGACAAGTTGGTGGCCCACGCGGTGCGCCAGGCCTATCGCGATGTGCTGTTCAATGGCCGGCATCCGACCTTCGTGCTGTTTTTCGAGGTTGATCCGGCGGTGGTGGACGTCAACGTGCACCCGACCAAGCACGAAGTACGCTTCCGTGACGGGCGCATGGTCCACGATTTCCTCTATGGCACCCTGCACCGTGCCCTGGGCGATGTGCGGCCTGAAGACCAACTGGCGGCTCCGGCGGCTATGGCTGGCATGGTCCGGCCCACGGGCCTGGAAGCTGGCGAATTCGGGCCACAGGGCGAGATGCGCCTGGCGGCCAATGCCCTGCTGGAGCAGCCCCAGCCTCAGCCCAGCTACAACACCGCCGGCAGCGGTGCTGGCAGCGGCTATCAGTATCAATACACCCCGCGTCCGCAATCGAACGTGCCGGCAGCCGAGGCCCAGGCGGCCTATCGCGAGTTCTTCAAGCCCTTGCCGCAAGCCGGTGCGGCGGCAATGCCCGAGGGCCAGGGTGACATTCCGCCGCTGGGCTATGCCCTGGCGCAACTCAAAGGCATCTATATCCTCTCGGAAAATGCCCAAGGCCTGGTGCTGGTGGACATGCACGCAGCCCATGAGCGGATCATGTACGAGCGGCTGAAAATCGCCATGGCCAGCGAAGGCCTGAGCGGCCAGCCGCTGTTGGTGCCCGAGTCCCTGGCCGTCAGCCAGCGCGAAGCCGATTGCGCCGAAGAACATGTGGCCTGGTTCCAGCGCCTGGGCTTCGAATTGCAGCGCCTGGGCCCGGAAACCCTGGCGATCCGCCAGATCCCGGCCTTGTTGAAGCAGGCCGAGGCCAATCGCCTGGTCAGCGACGTGTTGGCGGACCTGATGGAGTACGGCACCAGCGACCGGATCCAGGCGCACCTGAACGAACTGCTCGGCACCATGGCCTGCCACGGCGCGATCCGTGCCAACCGGCGCCTGGCCCTGCCGGAAATGAACGGTCTGCTGCGGGACATGGAAAACACCGAGCGCAGCGGTCAATGCAACCATGGCCGGCCGACCTGGACCCAACTGGGCCTGGACGACCTGGACAAACTGTTCCTGCGCGGTCGTTGATGAGCCCGTTGCCACCCGCGATTTTCCTGATGGGGCCGACCGCCGCCGGCAAGACCGACCTGGCCATCGAATTGACCAAAGTCCTGCCCTGCGAGTTGATCAGTGTCGATTCGGCCCTGGTCTATCGGGGCATGGACATCGGTACCGCCAAGCCGTCAAAAGAACTGCTGGCTGAATTTCCCCACCGCCTGATCGACATCCTGGACCCGGCCGAGGCTTATTCGGCGGCCGATTTCCGGCGTGACGCCCTCCAGGCCATGGCCGAAATCACCGCGCGGGGCAAGATCCCGCTGCTGGTGGGCGGTACGATGCTGTACTACAAGGCCTTGGTCGACGGGCTGGCGGACATGCCGGCGGCCGATCCCGAGGTGCGCGCGCAGATCGAAGAAGAAGCCGCGCGCCTGGGCTGGCAGGCCCTGCACGAGCAATTGGCGGTCATCGATCCGGAGTCGGCGGCGCGTATTCACCCCAATGACCCGCAGCGGCTCAGTCGGGCGCTGGAGGTTTATCGGGTCAGTGGCCAGAGCATGACTGCCCTGCGCCAGCGACAATCTGCGCAAAGTACTGAAGCAGCCGCTTCGGGACTGCAACAATTGCCCTATACTGTCGCGAATCTGGCCATCGCTCCGGCGAACCGGCAAGTGCTGCATCGGCGAATTGAACAAAGATTCACATTAATGTTGGAACAGGGGTTCATAGACGAGGTCGTAGCCCTGCGTGAGCGAAGTGACCTGCATGCCGGGTTGCCGTCTATACGTGCGGTAGGTTATCGGCAAGTCTGGGATTATCTGGACGGCAAGCTGACGTCAGCCGAGATGCAGGAGCGTGGGATCATTGCCACGCGCCAATTGGCGAAACGCCAGTTCACCTGGCTGCGCAGCTGGACTGATTTGCATTGGCTCGACAGTCTCGATTGCGACAATCTGCCACGCGCCTTGAAATACCTCGGGACCATCTCCATATTGAGCTGAGTCCTTGCAATTGCCGTCTATCCTTGGGGGTGTGACGGCCCAAGCCATCTGATTCCGATTTTTATTATTGATCCTTAAAGGAGTGCGGCACATGTCAAAAGGGCATTCGCTACAAGACCCTTACTTGAACACTTTACGTAAAGAGAAAGTTGGGGTGTCCATCTATCTGGTCAACGGGATCAAACTGCAAGGCACGATCGAGTCTTTCGACCAGTTCGTCATCCTTCTGAAAAACACCGTCAGCCAGATGGTCTACAAGCACGCGATCTCGACAGTGGTGCCAGTTCGTCCAATTCGTCTGCCTAGCGCAACCGAATCCGAAGGCGGTGACGCTGAACCGGGTAACGCCTGATAGGAGCCTCCTTTGTTCTTTGAGCGCCACGGTGGTGGTGAACGGGCCATTCTCGTTCACTTGGATGGACAGGACCCTGAGGCGCGCGAAGATCCGCAGGAGTTTCAGGAATTGGCACTTTCGGCCGGCGCCGAGACCGTCGCGTTTTTCAACGTGCCGCGTCATCGGCCAACCGCCAAGTTCCTGATCGGCAGTGGCAAGGTCGAGGAGTTGCGCGACCTGGTCCATGCCGAGCAGGTCGATCTGGTGATTTTCAATCACATCCTCACGCCCAGTCAGGAACGTAACCTCGAACGTGTCTTCGAGTGTCGCGTGATCGACCGCACGGGGCTGATCCTCGATATCTTCGCCCAGCGCGCCCGCACCCATGAAGGCAAGCTCCAGGTCGAACTGGCCCAGCTTGAGCACATGAGTACGCGGCTGGTCCGCGGCTGGACTCACCTTGAGCGGCAGAAAGGCGGTATCGGCCTGCGCGGCCCGGGGGAAACCCAGCTGGAAACCGACCGACGCCTGTTGCGGGTTCGCCTGCGCCAGATCAAGGGGCGGCTGGAAAAGGTCCGCAGCCAGCGCGAGCAGTCGCGACGTGGTCGCAAGCGCGCGGATATCCCGACGGTTTCACTGGTGGGCTATACCAACGCCGGCAAATCGACCCTGTTCAATAATGTCACCCAATCCGACGTCTACGCCGCCGACCAGTTGTTCGCCACGCTCGACCCGACCCTGCGCCGGCTCGACCTGGACGACCTCGGGCCGATCGTGCTGGCCGACACCGTGGGCTTTATCCGTCACCTGCCGCATAAACTGGTCGAGGCTTTCCGGGCTACGCTCGAAGAGTCGAGCAACTCCGACCTGCTGCTGCACGTGATCGATGCCGCCGAGCCGGACCGGATGCTGCAGATCGAGCAGGTGATGGTGGTGCTGGGCGAGATCGGAGCCCAGGACTTGCCGATCCTCGAGGTATACAACAAACTCGATTTGCTCGAAGGCGTGGAGCCGCAGATCCAGCGCGATGCCGATGGCAAGCCGCAACGGGTCTGGCTGTCGGCCCGCGATGGCACCGGCCTGGACCTGCTCAAGCAGGCCGTGGCCGAGCTGTTGGGCAGCGATCTGTTTGTCGGCACCCTGAAATTGCCACAACGTTTTGCCCGGCTGCGTGCGCAGTTTTTCGAGCTGGGGGCTGTGCAAAAAGAAGAACACGACGAAGAAGGTGTCTGCCTGCTGGCTGTTCGCCTGCCTCGGGCGGAGCTCAACCGACTGGTCAGTCGCGAAGGGCTGCAACCGATGGAATTCATCGAGCAACACACTTTGCAATAAAAGCCTGAGAAAGCGGTGTCAGGCATTCTGTAGCATTGGTCGGCGCGCCGTGGGTGCGTCTTTGCTTTATCAGATGGAGAGCGCTATGGCTTGGAATGAGCCGGGTGGCAACTCGAATAATCAGGATCCTTGGGGTGGCAAGCGTCGTAACAACGGCGACCGCAAGGGGCCGCCGGATCTCGACGAGGCCTTCCGAAAGCTGCAGGAAAGCCTGAACGGTTTGTTCGGTGGTGGTAAGAAACGCGGTGACGAGGGCGGCGGTCGTTCTGGCAAGGGCGGCGGTTTCGGCCTGCTCGGCATCGGTCTCGTCGTGCTGGCGGCTGTCTGGCTGTACAGCGCGGTCTATGTCGTGGACGAGCAGGAGCAAGCCGTGGTGCTGCGCTTCGGCAAGTACTACGAGACGGTTGGTCCGGGCCTGAACATCTATTTCCCGCCGATCGACCAGAAGTTCATGGAGAACGTCACGCGTGAGCGGGCGTACACCAAGCAGGGCCAGATGCTGACCGAAGACGAGAACATCGTCGAGGTGCCGCTGACCGTGCAATACAAGATCACCAACCTGCAGGACTTCGTGCTGAACGTCGATCAGCCGGAAACCAGCCTGCAGCACGCGACCGAAAGTGCCCTGCGCCATGTGGTGGGTTCCACCGCCATGGACCAGGTGCTGACCGAAGGTCGTGAACTGATGGCCAGCGAAATCAAGGAGCGCCTGCAACGGTTCCTCGATACCTATCGCACCGGTATCACCGTCACCCAGGTCAACGTCCAGAGCGCAGCGGCACCGCGTGAGGTCCAGGAAGCCTTCGACGACGTGATCCGTGCCCGTGAAGACGAGCAGCGTTCGCGCAACCAGGCTGAAACCTATGCCAACGGCGTCGTGCCGGAAGCTCGTGGCCAGGCCCAGCGCATCATCGAGGATGCCAACGGTTACCGCGATGAAGTGGTCTCCCGTGCCAAGGGTGAGGCCGATCGCTTCACCAAGCTGGTGGCCGAGTATCGCAAGGCCCCTGAAGTGACCCGCCAGCGTCTGTACCTGGACACCATGCAGGAAGTCTTCAGCAACACCAGCAAGGTCCTCGTGACCGGCAACAAGAACGGCCAGAGCAATCTGCTGTACTTGCCGCTGGACAAGATGGTCGAGAGCGGTCGCAACACCAGCACGCCACCGGCCAGTTCGGCGGCGGCCAGCAATGAGGCCGGCACCCGCGCAGCGGCGGACCTGCAACAACAGCAAGCACGTACCAGGGAGAGTCGCTGATGAGCAATAAATCGCTGATCGCCCTTATTGTCGGTGTCGTCGTGGCGATCGCTGCCTGGAACTGCTTCTACATCGTGGCTCAGACCGAGCGCGCGGTGTTGCTGCAATTCGGTCGCGTGGTCCAGGCTGATGTCCAGCCGGGGCTGCATGTGAAGGTGCCCTACGTCAACAAGGTGCGCAAGTTCGACGCTCGCCTGATGACGCTGGATGCGCCGACGCAACGCTTCCTGACGCTGGAAAAGAAAGCCGTGATGGTGGACGCCTATGCCAAGTGGCGCGTGAAGGATGCCGAGCGCTTCTACACCGCGACCTCGGGCCTGAAGCAGATCGCCGACGAGCGTCTGTCCCGTCGTCTGGAATCGGGCCTGCGTGACCAGTTCGGTAAGCGCACGTTGCATGAAGTGGTGTCCGGTGAGCGTGATGCGCTCATGGCCGACATCACCCGCTCGCTGAATACGATGGCGGAAAAAGAGCTGGGTATCGAAGTGGTCGATGTCCGGGTCAAGGCCATCGACCTGCCGAAGGAAGTGAACCGCAGCGTGTTCGAGCGGATGAGCACCGAGCGCGAGCGTGAAGCCCGCGAGCACCGCGCCAAGGGTAACGAGCTGGCCGAAGGCATCCGTGCCGACGCCGATCGCCAACGCCGGGTGCTGCTGGCCGAAGCCTATCGTGAATCGGAAGAGGTCCGGGGTGATGGTGATGCCCAGGCCGCTGCGATCTACTCCAAGGCTTATGGTCAGGATCAGGAGTTCTACGCGTTCTACCGTAGCCTGCGTGCCTACCGTGAAAGCTTCGCGAACAAATCCGACGTCATGGTCCTGGACCCAAGCAGCGACTTCTTCCACTACCTGGAAAAGTCCAAGCCTTGATACGGCGTTGACCTGAAGCACTCCGCCCGGCGGCTAAAGCGTCGGGCGGGGTGATCCTTTGGGAAAACGTGTGTATGATGCGGCAGCCGGGAAATTCCCGGCTTTTTTGCGTCTGCACGTTTGATTGTGGTTTTGGTTGCAGGCGTCGGGTTGAACGACTCGACAGGTTTTTCGAGGAAAGTGCTGGGCGAGGCCGATTGCTGGCCATTCGTCACGTCGCTCATGCGCGTGTTTTGCGCGTGGGCCAAGTATTTTCTGCTTCACTCAAGGCTTGCCCGAGGGCTGGCCGCCCGGACCATAGGGGAATGGCGTAATGGCAACGGTAGACCGCTGGCTGCTGCCAGATGGCATCGAAGAAGTACTGCCACCGGAAGCTGCGCGTATCGAAGTAGCGCGTCGGCAGGTGTTGGATCTGTTCCAGAGCTGGGGTTACGAGTTCGTCGTCACCCCGCATATCGAGTACCTGGAATCCCTGCTCACCGGCGCGGGCCAGGACCTGGATCTGCGCACCTTCAAGGTGATCGACCCGCAGTCGGGCCGGCAGATGGGCTTTCGGGCCGACATCACGCCGCAAGTGGCGCGCATCGACGCCCATACCCTGCGCCGTGAGGGCCCGAGCCGCCTGTGCTACGCCGGCAGCGTGCTGCATGCCCAGCCGCGTGCCTTGTCATCTTCGCGCAGCCCGATCCAGCTGGGCGCCGAGTTGTATGGCGATGCCAGCCCGAGCAGCGACGTAGAAGTCATCAGCCTGATGTTGGCCATGCTGCAACTGGCTGACGTGCCTGATGTCCACATGGACCTGGGGCATGTCGGCATCTATCGCGGCCTGGCCCGTGCGGCCGGTTTGTCCGGTGAAGTGGAACAACAGCTGTTCGATGCCCTGCAACGCAAGGCCATCGACGAAGTCATCAGCCTGACCGAGGGCCTGCCGGCCGATCTGTCGAGCATGCTGCGGGCGCTGGTGGACCTGTGCGGCGGGCGTGAAGTATTGGCCGCAGCCCGTGAGCGCCTGGCCCATGCGCCGGCGCCGGTGTTGGCCGCGCTGGACGATTTGCTGGCGATTGCCGAGCGACTGTCGGTGCGCTTCCCCGAGTTGCCGCTGTATTTCGACCTGGGCGAGTTGCGCGGTTATCACTATCACACCGGCGTCGTGTTCGCCGTGTTTGTACCGGGCGTGGGCCAGTCCATCGCCCAGGGCGGCCGTTATGACGACATCGGTGCCGACTTCGGTCGCGCCCGTCCGGCGACCGGTTTCTCTACCGATTTGAAAACCCTGGTGACCCTGGGGCGTGCTGAAGTCGAGCTACCGTCTGGCGGTATCTGGATGCCTGACAGTACGGATGCAGCACTCTGGCAGGCAGTCTGTCAGTTGCGCAGTGAGGGTCAGCGTGTCGTTCAGGCCTTGCCTGGGCAGCCTTTGGCCGCCGCCCGTGAAGCGGACTGCGACCGGCAATTGATTCAGCAGAACGGGCTTTGGCAAGTATTGCCGCTGGCTTCTTGAGTTTTCCCGCCGGCCGCGGCCGGCACCAAGTTTGCGCGAATGAGGACAAGTGTTATGGGTAAGAATGTCGTAGTCCTGGGCACCCAGTGGGGTGATGAGGGCAAAGGCAAGATCGTTGATCTGCTGACCGAACATGCTGCCGCCGTAGTGCGCTACCAGGGTGGCCACAACGCAGGCCACACCTTGGTGATCGACGGTGAAAAAACCGTCCTGCACCTGATTCCGTCGGGCGTGCTGCGCGAAGGCGTCCAGTGCCTGATCGGCAACGGTGTGGTGGTTGCGCCCGATGCCTTGCTGCGGGAAATCATCAAGCTGGAAGAGAAAGGCGTACCGGTGCGCGAGCGCCTGCGTATCAGCCCGTCCTGCCCGCTGATCCTGTCCTACCACGTGGCGCTGGACCAGGCCCGTGAAAAGGCCCGTGGCGAGCTGAAGATCGGCACCACCGGTCGTGGCATCGGCCCGGCCTACGAAGACAAGGTGGCCCGTCGTGGCTTGCGCATCGGTGACCTGTTCCACCGTGAGCGTTTCGCCGCCAAGCTGGGCGAGTTGCTGGACTACCACAACTTCGTCCTGGTCAATTACTACAAAGAACCGGCCATCGACTTCCAGAAGACCCTGGACGAGTGCATGGAATACGCCGAGCTGCTCAAGCCGATGATGCTCGACGTCACCGCCGAGTTGCACGAGCTGCGTCGCGCCGGCAAGGACATCATGTTCGAAGGCGCCCAGGGTTCGCTGCTGGACATCGACCACGGTACCTACCCGTACGTCACTAGCTCCAACACCACTGCCGGCGGCATCGCCACCGGTTCGGGGTTCGGCCCGATGTACCTGGACTACATCCTGGGCATCACCAAGGCCTACACCACCCGCGTCGGTTCGGGCCCGTTCCCGACTGAGCTGTTCGACGACGTCGGTGCCTTCCTGGCCAAGCGCGGCCACGAGTTCGGCGCCACCACCGGCCGCGCCCGTCGTTGCGGCTGGTTCGATGCCGTCATCCTGCGTCGCGCCATCGACGTCAACAGCATCTCGGGCCTGTGCCTGACCAAGCTGGACGTGCTGGACGGCCTGGAAACCATCAACATCTGCGTGGGCTACAAGAACCAGGACGGCGCTGTCATCGACGCACCGACCGACGCCGACAGCTACATCGGCCTGGAGCCGGTGTACGAGCAGATGCCAGGCTGGACCGAATCGACCGTCGGCGCCAAGACCCTGGAAGAACTGCCTGTGGCAGCGCGCAACTACATCAAGCGCGTCGAAGAGTTGGTCGGTGCGCCGATTGACATTATTTCGACAGGGCCGGACCGCAACGAAACCATCGTGCTGCGTCATCCGTTCGGCTGATAAGCCTTTGATGTAAAAAACAAAGGGCCCTCGTTGGGGCCCTTTGTCGTTTCTGCCTGCCGGGCGGCACGACACTTGCTATGCAACTCCATTAAGGCACCGTTTTCCTGAGTGCCATCAAATTAATGGCGTTTGGTAGAGGGATTTCACGTGTCGGCCGTTCTCTCACTGTTACAAAGCCGTTTGCTACGGCCAGTGTTCGTTACCCTGGGTATCGCCCTTTTGGTGCAGGTGCTAGTGGCCGTTGCGCTGACCCGAAGCACCGTCACGGCGCTGGAAGCCGACCTGGGCGCGCGGTTGGGGGCGGACAGCCAGAAGCTTTCCGCCGAGCTGGAGCAGGCCGGGCGAGAGGTCACGTCGAGCCTGGACAGCCTGTCCGCCAATACCCGCCAGCGGCTCAATGCCGGCTTGTCGGCTCGCCTGAAGGACGAGCAGGCGCAGTTGCGTGGGACCTTGGAAAAGGACTTGAGGGATTCCGCCAATGATATGGCGCAGCTCCTGGCTTCCGTTGCACCGCGTGCCATGTGGGATAACGACGTGCCCACCCTCTCTGAATTCGCCCGTCGGGCCCAGCGCAATCCCAACGTGCTGTTCGTCATCTATGACGACGCCGCCGGTGAGCACCTGACGCGCTACCTGAACCGGGAAAACCCGATCAACAAGGCGCTGCTGGAGAAAGGCAAGGGCGAGCGGGCGTTGGACAAGGTGCTGGACGCGGCGAAGAACGATCCGTCGGTGTATTACCTCGAAGCCTCGATCAACCCCAACGGCGTCGAGATCGGCAAAGTCTTGATGGGGGTTTCTACGGCGGCCGTTGAAACCGACCTGAAGGCGCTGGACCAGCGCTTCTCGGCCTTGATCGCCAGCAGCGATCAATTGGTCGGCGACAGTCTCAAGGGCGCGGCGGCTGACAGTGCCACCGCCATGCGGGGTCGCCTGGAGTCGGCCCAGACCACGGCCACGCAGATGCAGACCAACACCGCCAGCACCGTGCAGGACGCTGCGGGCACCTTGCGCTGGCGCATCGGCCTGGGCCTGGCGCTGGTGGGCTTCGGCGTGCTGGTGTTGCTGGCCGTGGTGCTGGGGCGTCGGGTGGTCAATCGCTTGAAACTGCTGATCGCGGCCATGAACGACCTGGCGGCGGGCGAGGGTGACCTGACCAAGCGAGTGCAAATCAACAGCAAGGACGAAATCGGCGACATGGCCGCGGCGGTCAATCGCTTTGTGGATAAGTTGCAGCCCATCGTTCGCGAGGCGGGCGATGTGGCCCAGCGCACCGGTGTGGAAATCGGTGCGATGACCTTGCGCAACTCCGGCGCCGATGCGGCGGCCGGGATGCAGCGTGATGAAGTGGCGGAGAGTCTACGTGCGCTGTCGCAAATGGCGGACGAGGCTCAATCGGAAAGCCAGGCAATGCAGGCGGCCCTGCAGCAAGTGGTGGAGATCCGCCAGGCCACCGATGAAAACACGCGCACTTCGGCCAAGGTCAGCGGCTTGATCGAGGCCCTGGCCGGCCAGGTTGATACCGGGGCGGCAGTGATCGAGCGGTTGGCGCAGCAGAGTGAACAGATTGAAGTGGTGCTGACCGTGATTCACGGCATCGCCGAGCAGACCAACTTGCTGGCCTTGAACGCGGCCATCGAGGCGGCGCGGGCCGGGGAAACCGGGCGCGGCTTTGCGGTGGTGGCGGATGAGGTGCGGGCGTTGGCGAGCAAGACCCAGAGCTCCACGGGCGATATCCAGGCGCATATCGTGGCCTTGCAGCAGGGGGCTCGCGAGGCGGTGGCTGCCATCGGCCAGGCCGGGCGCCAGGCCAGCGAAGGTTTGTTGGTGCTGCGTGACAGCGCGCGGTTGCAGCAGTCGGTGCAGGCGTCCGTCGAGCAGGTGCACGCGGCCATCGGCCTGGCGACCCAGGCGGCGGCTCATCAGGCCCAGGGCGCGCAAGCGGTGCGTGGGCGGGTGGAAACCATCCATGCCCAGGCTGAGAAAGCGGCCCAGGCCGTGGTTGAGACCACCGCCAGCGGCAAGGTGCTGGACAACCTGGCGGCGCAACTGAAGGCAAGTCTGGGGCAGTTCAGGGCCTGATCGGGTGGCCGGGCTGGACCCATCGCGAGCAAGCTCGCTCCCACAGTGGATCTCTGTTCACTGCGATCCTTGTGGGAGCGAGCTTGCTCGCGATAGCGATTTCAGAGGTTCAGATACATTTCCAATACCCAGAAACGCAAAAACCCGCTTTCGCGGGTTTCTGTGAGGTTCAAGGCCGTGACCTTGAAGCTTGAATTGGTGCCCAGAAGAAGACTCGAACTTCCACGACCTTGCGGTCACCAGCACCTGAAGCTGGCGTGTCTACCAATTTCACCATCTGGGCAGCATCTTCAGCGTTGCCGCTGTTGATGTGGCGCACTATACGGAGCGCGTTTTGATCTGTAAACCCCTGTTTTTGTTTTAGTAATTGCCCGGTGCAATTCCAGGGGGCGGAAATGCAAAAACCCGCTTTCGCGGGTTTTTGTTGAGCTGCCAGGTCATTGACCTGCTGCTCGAAATTGGTGCCCAGAAGAAGACTCGAACTTCCACGACCTTGCGGTCACCAGCACCTGAAGCTGGCGTGTCTACCAATTTCACCATCTGGGCAGTATCGGCTACGTGTGTACGTCGTCGATGGCGCGCACTATACGGAGCGTGTTTTTAACTGTAAACCCCTGCGGAGAAAAAAACCGCTAAATTTCACGAGCGGTGCGTTCCGGGGGCTTCGAAGGCAGGTCAAATGATCCTGGAAACGCTATCGGATGCTTGAAATTTCCCGTTTCATTAAGCCTATGCCAAACTAACCCGCATATAGACAAGGTGAAAACTCTCTAATGGCCGATTGGCAGTCCCTCGATCCCGAGGCCGCTCGTGAAGCGGAAAAATATGAAAACCCTATTCCTAGCCGTGAACTGATCCTGGCGCATCTCGCCGATCGGGGTTCGCCTGCTAGCCGCGAGCAGTTGGTCGAAGAGTTCGGTCTGACCACCGAGGACCAACTCGAAGCCCTGCGCCGCCGTCTGCGCGCCATGGAGCGCGACGCTCAACTGATCTACACCCGGCGCGGCACCTATGCACCGGTGGACAAGCTCGACCTGATCCTGGGCCGCATCGCCGGTCACCGTGACGGCTTCGGTTTCCTGATCCCGGACGACGGCAGCGACGACCTGTTCATGAGCCCGGCGCAAATGCGCCTGGTGTTCGACGGTGACCGGGCCCTGGCCCGCGTGTCCGGCCTGGATCGTCGCGGTCGCCGTGAAGGCGTGATCGTCGAAGTGGTGTCCCGTGCCCATGAAAGCATCGTTGGCCGTTACTTCGAAGAAGGCGGTATCGGTTTTGTCGTGCCGGATAACCCGAAGGTTCAGCAGGAAGTGCTGATTACCCCGGGCCGTAATGGCGCCGCCAAGGTGGGTCAGTTCGTCGAGGTGAAAATCACCCATTGGCCAACTGCGCGCTTCCAGCCACAGGGCGATATCGTTGAAGTGGTCGGCAACTACATGGCGCCGGGCATGGAAATCGATGTTGCGCTGCGCACCTACGACATTCCTCACGTCTGGCCCGAGGCTGTGCTCAAGGAAGCCGCCAAGCTCAAGCCGGAAGTCGAAGAGAAAGATAAAGAAAAACGCATCGACCTGCGCCATCTGCCGTTCGTCACCATCGACGGCGAAGATGCCCGCGACTTCGACGATGCGGTCTACTGCGAAGCCAAGCCCGGCAAGCTGCGCCTGTTCTCCGGCGGCTGGAAGTTGTTCGTCGCGATTGCCGACGTGTCCAGCTACGTGAAGATCGGTTCGGCCCTGGATAACGAAGCCCAGGTGCGCGGCAACTCCGTGTATTTCCCTGAGCGCGTGATTCCGATGCTGCCTGAGCAGCTGTCCAACGGCCTGTGCTCGCTGAACCCGAAAGTCGACCGTTTGGCCATGGTGTGCGAGATGACCATCTCCAAGACCGGCGAAATGACCGACTACCAGTTCTACGAAGCGGTGATCCACTCCCAGGCGCGCCTGACCTACAACAAGGTCAGCACCATCCTGGAAACGCCGAAGACCAGTGAAGCCAAGGCGTTGCGTACCGAATACGCTGGCGTGGTGCCGCACCTCAAGCAGCTGTACTCGCTGTACAAGGTGTTGCTGGGTGCCCGTCACGTGCGTGGCGCGATCGATTTCGAGACCCAGGAAACCCGGATTGTCTTCGGTTCCGAGCGCAAGATCGCCGCGATCACCCCGACGACCCGTAACGATGCGCACAAGCTGATCGAAGAGTGCATGCTGGCGGCCAACGTGGCCACCGCCGAATTCCTCAAGAAGCACGAGATTCCTGCGTTGTACCGCGTGCACGACGGCCCGCCGCCGGAGCGTCTGGAAAAACTGCGCGCCTTCCTCGGCGAGCTCGGCCTGTCCCTGCACAAAGGCAAGGACGGCCCGACGCCGAAGGACTACCAGGCACTGCTGGCGAGCATCAAGGACCGTCCGGATTACCATGTGATCCAGACAGTGATGCTGCGCTCCCTGAGCCAGGCGGTGTACAGCGCTGACAATCAGGGCCACTTTGGTCTGAATTACGAGGCGTACACCCACTTCACCTCGCCGATCCGCCGTTACCCGGACCTGCTCACGCACCGCGCGATCCGCAGTGTGATCCATTCCAAGCAGAACACCCCGCACGTCAAGCGCGCCGGTGCCATGACCATTCCGAAGGCGCGGATCTATCCGTACGACGAAGCGGCCCTGGAACAGTTGGGCGAGCAGTGCTCCATGAGCGAACGCCGCGCCGACGAAGCCACTCGCGACGTGGTGAACTGGCTCAAGTGCGAGTTCATGAAAGACCGCGTGGGCGAGTCGTTCCCAGGCGTGATCACTGCCGTGACCGGCTTTGGCTTGTTTGTCGAACTGACCGACATCTACGTCGAGGGCTTGGTGCACGTCACCGCCTTGCCGGGTGATTACTACCACTTCGATCCTGTGCACCACCGCCTGGCGGGCGAGCGCACCGGTCGCAGCTTCCGCCTGGGCGACACCGTGGAAGTGCAGGTCATGCGCGTCGACCTCGATGAGCGCAAGATCGACTTCGGCATGTCTGACAAGCCCGCCGAAGCACCGACTGGTCGTAAAAAACGTGGCAGCGAGACCGCAGCGCCTGCGACCAAAGGTAAAGGTAAGGGGGCTCCTGCAAAAGCCGCGGAGCCTGAGCCAGCCAAGGCCGGTCGCCGTTCGTCCGTCAAGGACAAGGCTCCCGAAGCCTACCGCCCCAGCGACGCAGCGGCGAAAAACGCCGAACTGCGCAAGAGCCGCGAGTTGAAGCAGCAGTTGCTCAACGAAGCCAAAAGCGGTGGTAAAGCGGCGTCTGGGGGAAAGTCCCACGGGGCGGAAAAGCCGTCGAGCAAGCCGAGTAAACACCGTAAAGGCCCGCCAAAAGCGGGGTCGGCCCCCGCGAAAAGCGGCGGGTCGCGCAAACCTAAGGCCAAGTCATGAGTCTGGAAAAAATCTACGGCGTGCACGCCGTAGAAGCACTGCTGCGTCACCACCCCAAACGTGTCAAGCAAGTGTGGTTGGCGGAGGGGCGCAGCGAGCCGCGTGTGCAAGCGTTGGTCGAACTGGCCACCCAGAACAAGGTTGCCATCGGCCAGGCCGAGCGTCGTGAAATGGACGCGTGGGTCGAAGGCGTTCACCAGGGTGTGGTGGCGGACGTCAGCCCGAGCCAGGTCTGGGGCGAGGCGATGCTCGACGAACTGCTCGATCGCACCGAAGGCGCCCCCCTGCTGCTGGTGCTGGATGGCGTGACCGATCCGCATAACCTCGGCGCCTGCCTGCGTTCGGCGGATGCCGCCGGTGCATTGGCGGTGATCGTGCCCAAGGACAAGTCGGCAACCCTGACGCCAGTGGTGCGCAAGGTGGCCTGCGGCGCGGCGGAAGTGATCCCGTTGGTGGCGGTGACCAACCTGGCGCGCACCCTGGAAAAACTCCAGCAGCGCGGCCTCTGGGTGGTCGGCACGGCGGGCGAGGCCGAGGTCAGTATCTATGACCAGGACCTGACGGGCCCGACGATCCTGATCATGGGCGCCGAAGGCAAGGGCATGCGTCGCCTGACCCGCGAGCATTGCGACTACCTGGTCAAGCTGCCGATGGCTGGCAGCGTCAGCAGCCTCAACGTCTCGGTGGCCACCGGCGTGTGCCTGTTCGAGGCGCTACGCCAGCGGAGCGTCAAGGCTGTCGCCAAAAAGCCCTGATCCAGACGCGTATCAAATGTGGGAGCGAGCTTGCTCGCGATGACGGTGTATCAGTGCCAGAAATGTTGACTGGCACACCGCTATCGCGAGCAAGCTCGCTCCCACAGTGTTTTGTGCAAGGTGAGGATCGGCGGCTGTTCAAATAATCGCCAATTGCCTTGCGCCGCCCTCGGCCCTTCTCTACAATTGCGCCCCTTGCTGTGATGGCAGGCACTTATGTGTCTAGCGTCCACAAGTCCATAAGTGTCATTCACTCCTTGTCTGACCGTTTTTGAGCGGCAGGCTACAACCCGTAAGGAGCATTCATGCGTCATTACGAAATCATCTTTTTGGTCCACCCGGATCAAAGCGAGCAAGTCGGCGGCATGGTTGAGCGTTACACCAAGCTGATCGAAGAAGACGGCGGCAAAATCCACCGTCTGGAAGATTGGGGCCGTCGTCAACTGGCCTACGCAATCAACAATGTTCACAAGGCTCACTACGTGATGCTGAACGTTGAGTGCACTGGCAAGGCCCTGGCCGAGCTGGAAGACAACTTCCGCTACAACGATGCAGTGATCCGTAACCTGGTCATCCGTCGCGAAGAAGCCGTCACCGGCCAATCCGAGATGCTCAAGGCTGAAGAAAACCGCAGTGAGCGCCGTGAGCGTCGCGACCGTCCTGAGCACTCTGACAGCGCCGATGGCGATGACAGCGATAGCGACAGCGACAACAGCGATAACGCTGACGAGTAATCCACGGACCTTTTAAGGAGCCAATCACATGGCACGTTTCTTCCGTCGTCGTAAATTCTGCCGCTTCACCGCTGAAGACGTGAAAGAGATCGATTACAAAGATCTCAACACTCTGAAAGCCTACGTATCCGAGACCGGCAAAATCGTTCCAAGCCGTATCACCGGTACCAAAGCTCGTTATCAGCGTCAGCTGGCCACCGCTATCAAGCGCGCCCGCTTCCTGGCCCTGCTGGCCTACACCGACAGCCACGGCCGCTGAGACCGGGCAGTCGACGAGTAGTAAGGGATTGAATGCATGCGCGCCTTAGCTGACTTCATCATGCGGGGACGTGTGCAGGCCACGTTGGTTGTGGCCGGATCCGCGGTATTGCCGCTGTTGTTCTGGTTGAGTGCCGCCGCTGGGTGCCTTGTGCTCCTGCGGCGCGGTTCGGACGCCTTGAGTGTCCTGGGTATCGGGTTGCTGTCAGCGTTGGTGAGCTGGTACTTCCTGAAGGACCCGACAACACTTTTGGTGTTGCTCGGGGCTGGTGGCCTGGCGTTGGTTTTGCGCGCCGGCCATACCTGGAATCGCGTGCTGCTGTGCAGCGTGGCCGTGGGGTTGTTGTGTGCGGTGAGCCTGGGAACTGTATTCAGTTCCTTCATCGAGTCACTGGCGCAGACGTTCGAACACGTCCTGCCGCTGGCGATGGGTGAGGTCTACGAGACATTCTCGGCAGACCAGAAGGCGTTTCTCACCGCCCTGAGCGCTCCGCTGATGATCATTTCGATAGCGTCTTCGCTGCAGATCTTTAGCGTGCTGTGCCTGATTCTTGGGCGCTATTGGCAGGCGTCGTTGTATAACCCCGGTGGTTTCGGTCGCGAGTTTCGCGCCATCCGATTCCCCAAGAGCGTGGCGCTGTCACTGCTGGCCGTCATGTGTGTCGCTCCGTTTTTCGGACTGCATGCACTGATCCTGTTGCCGTTGTGCAGTGTTGCGCTGGTCTTCGCCGGCCTGGCCCTGATTCACGGGCTGGTGGCGCAGAAGCGACTGGCCACGTTCTGGCTGGTGGGGATATACGTGACGTTGTTGCCTTTCATGCACTTGCTCGGTCCGTTGCTCGTGGTCTTGGCCATCGTTGACAGCCTGATTGATTTTCGCGGTCGTATGGCGCCGAAAGACGCCGACAACGCGAACGGTGAAGGTTAAAAGTTAGAGGATTTTCACATGCAACTGATCCTTCTGGAAAAAATCGCCAACCTGGGCAACCTGGGCGACAAAGTAAACGTTAAGGCCGGCTACGGTCGTAACTACCTGCTGCCTTTCGGCAAAGCCACCGCTGCGACCGCTGCCAACCTGGCTGCGTTCGAAGAGCGTCGTGCCGAGCTGGAAAAAGCCGCCGCAGACCGTAAGGCATCGGCTGAAAGCCGTGCTGCCCAACTGGCCGAGCTGGAAGTGACCATCACTGCCACCGCTGGCGACGAAGGCAAGCTGTTCGGTTCTATCGGTACTCACGACATCGCTGACGCACTGACCGCCTCCGGCGTTGAAGTGGCGAAAAGCGAAGTTCGTCTGCCGAACGGCACCATCCGCAACGTAGGCGAATTCGACGTAGCCGTGCACCTGCACGCCGAAGTTGAAGCCACCGTACGCGTTGTCGTGGTAGCAGCCTAAGCAACACCTGTCGGTTGGCACCCTCGGGTGCTAGCCGGTAACATCGGGCACGATCCTGTTTACAGGTCGTGCCCTTTGTCTTTCTGCAATTGCTGAATTTCATAACCAGACGTGGCCATGAACGAAATCACCGCTCCCGAGCAATACGATCTGCAAACCGCCGCCCTGAAGGTGCCTCCGCATTCCATCGAGGCCGAACAGGCCGTGCTCGGTGGCCTGATGCTGGACAACAACGCCTGGGAACGCGTGCTCGATCAAGTCTCCGATGGCGATTTCTACCGGCATGACCACCGCCTGATTTTCCGTGCGATCGCCCGTCTGGCCGATCAGAACATGCCGATCGACGTCGTTACCCTGGCCGAGCAATTGGACAAGGAAGGGCAGACGTCCCAGGTTGGCGGCCTCGGTTACCTGGGCGAACTGGCGAAAAACACGCCGTCGGTCGCCAACATCAAGGCCTATGCGCAGATCGTCCGCGAGCGGGCGACCTTGCGTCAGTTGATCGGCATCAGCACCGAGATCGCCGACAGCGCTTTCAACCCGGAAGGTCGCACCGCCGCCGAGATCCTCGACGAAGCCGAACGGCAGATCTTCCAGATTGCCGAGGCTCGGCCGAAAACCGGCGGACCGGTGAGCGTCAACGACCTGTTGACCAAGGCCATCGACCGCATCGACACCTTGTTCAACACTGACAACGCCATCACCGGCCTGTCCACCGGCTACACCGACCTCGACGAGAAGACCAGCGGCCTGCAACCGTCCGACCTGATCATCGTCGCCGGCCGTCCGTCCATGGGTAAGACCACCTTTGCGATGAACCTGGTGGAAAACGCCGTGCTGCGCAGCGACAAGGCGGTGCTGGTGTATTCCCTCGAGATGCCAGGCGAATCGCTGATCATGCGTATGTTGTCGTCCCTGGGGCGTATCGACCAGACCAAGGTCCGTTCCGGCCAACTGGAAGACGACGACTGGCCGCGCCTCACCTCGGCGGTCAACCTGCTCAATGACCGCAAGCTGTTCATCGACGATACGGCCGGTATCAGCCCGTCGGAAATGCGCGCCCGGACCCGGCGCCTGGTGCGTGAGCACGGCGATATCGCCCTGATCATGATCGACTACCTGCAGCTGATGCAGATCCCCGGTTCCAGCGGCGACAACCGGACCAACGAGATTTCCGAAATCTCCCGTTCCCTCAAGGCCCTGGCCAAGGAGTTCAACTGCCCGGTGGTGGCGCTCTCCCAGCTGAACCGTTCCCTGGAACAGCGCCCGAACAAGCGCCCGGTGAACTCCGACTTGCGGGAATCCGGAGCGATCGAGCAGGACGCCGACGTCATCATGTTCGTCTACCGCGACGAGGTGTATCACCCCGAGACGGAGCACAAGGGCATCGCCGAAATCATCATCGGCAAGCAGCGGAACGGCCCGATCGGCTTCATCCGCCTGGCGTTCATCGGCAAATACACGCGCTTCGAAAACCTGGCGCCGGGTAGCTACAATTTCGATGACGATGAGTAAGTTCTTCGTCGTCTGATCCGGCCTCATCGCGAGCAAGCTCGCTCCCACAGAGGAATGCATTCCAAGGTGGGAGCGAGCTTGCTCGCGATAGGTGCGCCGCCGATTTCCGACCATAGCCGTCGGAATTGGTCAAAATTTGTGCTATATTCCGCGCCCGCGATTTTTCATCCTTTATACCGGTCATCGACATGCAAGCAGCCAAGCCGTTATTTGACTATCCCAAGTACTGGGCCGAATGTTTCGGCCCGGCGCCGTTCCTGCCCATGAGCAGGGAGGAGATGGATCAGCTCGGCTGGGATTCGTGCGACATCATCATCGTGACCGGTGATGCCTACGTCGATCACCCATCGTTCGGCATGGCGATCATTGGCCGTTTGCTGGAAGCCCAGGGCTTTCGCGTGGGGATCATTGCCCAGCCGAACTGGCAGTCCAAAGACGACTTCATGAAGCTTGGCGAGCCCAACCTGTTTTTCGGTGTCGCGGCCGGCAACATGGACTCGATGATCAACCGCTACACCGCCGACAAGAAAATCCGCTCCGATGACGCCTACACCCCAGGTGGCCTGGCGGGCAAACGGCCGGATCGCGCGAGCCTGGTCTACAGCCAGCGCTGCAAGGAAGCCTACAAAAACGTGCCGATCGTGCTGGGTGGTATCGAAGCGTCGCTGCGCCGCATCGCCCATTACGACTACTGGCAGGACCGGGTCCGTAACTCGATCCTGATCGACGCCTGCGCCGACATCCTGCTCTACGGCAACGCCGAGCGGGCGATTGTCGAAGTCGCCCAGCGCCTGTCCTATGGCCACAAGATCGAAGACATCACCGACGTGCGCGGCACCGCATTCATCCGTCGCGATACGCCGCAAGGCTGGTACGAAGTCGATTCCACGCGCATCGACCGCCCGGGCAAGATCGACAAGATCATCAATCCGTACGTGAACACCCAGGACACTCAAGCCTGCGCCATCGAGCAGGAGAAGGGGCCGGTTGAGGACCCGAGCGAAGCCAAGGTCGTGCAGATCCTGGCGAGCCCGAAAATGACCCGCGACAAGACCGTGATTCGCCTGCCATCGGTGGAAAAGGTCCGTGGCGACGCGGTGCTCTACGCCCACGCCAACCGTGTGCTTCACCTGGAAACCAACCCGGGTAACGCTCGCGCCTTGGTGCAGAAGCACGGCGAAGTCGACGTCTGGTTCAACCCGCCGCCCATTCCGATGACCACCGAAGAAATGGACTACGTGTTTGGCATGCCTTACGCGCGTGTTCCCCATCCGGCGTACGGCAAGGAGAAAATCCCGGCCTACGAGATGATCCGTTTCTCGGTGAACATCATGCGTGGCTGCTTTGGTGGCTGCACCTTCTGCTCGATCACCGAGCATGAAGGCCGGATCATCCAGAACCGCTCCGAAGAGTCGATCATCCGCGAGATCGAAGAGATCCGCGACAAGGTCCCGGGCTTCACCGGGGTCATTTCCGACCTCGGCGGCCCGACCGCGAACATGTATCGCATTGCCTGCAAGAGCCCGGAAATCGAATCCGCGTGCCGCAAGCCGTCCTGCGTGTTCCCGGGCATCTGCCCGAACCTGAACACCGACCATTCTTCGCTGATCCAGCTGTACCGCAGCGCCCGGGCCTTGCCTGGGGTGAAGAAGATTTTGATTGCCTCCGGCCTGCGTTACGACCTGGCGGTCGAGTCGCCGGAATACGTCAAGGAGCTGGTGACCCACCACGTTGGCGGTTACCTGAAGATCGCTCCGGAGCACACCGAGGAAGGCCCGCTCAACCAGATGATGAAGCCGGGCATCGGCAGCTATGACAAATTCAAGCGGATGTTCGAGAAGTACACCAAGGAAGCCGGGAAAGAGCAGTACCTGATTCCCTACTTCATCGCTGCCCACCCGGGCACCACCGACGAAGACATGATGAACCTGGCGCTGTGGCTCAAGGGCAACGGCTTCCGGGCCGACCAGGTGCAGGCGTTCTATCCGTCGCCGATGGCCACCGCCACCGCCATGTACCACTCGGGCAAGAACCCGCTGCGCAAGGTCACCTACAAGAGCGATGCGGTGACCATCGTCAAGAGCGAGGAGCAGCGCCGCCTGCACAAGGCCTTCCTGCGGTATCACGACCCCAAGGGCTGGCCGATGCTGCGTGAGGCGTTGACCCGCATGGGCCGCGCCGACTTGATCGGGCCGGGCAAGAACCAATTGATCCCGTTGCACCAGCCGGCCACCGACAGCTACCAGAGCGCCCGTCGCAAGAACTCGACGCCAGCCGGCAGCCACAAGGTGGCCAAGGAAACCACCAAGATCCTGACCCAGCACACCGGCCTGCCGCCGCGGGCCAGCGATGGCGGTAACCCGTGGGACAAGCGTGAGCAGGCCAAGGCCGCGGCTTTCGCCCGCAACCAGCAGGCCGCCAAGGAACGCAAGGATGCGGCCAAGGGCAAGGGGCCGAAGCCGGCACGCAAGCCTGTGGTGCCGCGCTAACAGGTCAATCTGCGATGAAAAAACGCCAGCCTCAGTGCTGGCGTTTTGCTTTCTAGCGACGGTGCTGCCCATTTGCTATCTTGGCCGCCGCCGGTGCCAGCCTGGCCAATGCAATAAAGCCGAGCGCAGCTCTTGTGGCGAGGGAGCTTGCTCCCACTCGGCGGCGAAGCCGTCGTAAACCGGCCGGCACGGTCTGTCTGGGAGCATGGCATGGGATTGTTTGGGGCCGCTTCGCAGCCCAGCGGGAGCAAGCTCCCTCGCCACAGTATTGTGTGTGGATAAAGACTCACTTCCGATTCTCAAGGACGATTCATATGAGCAGCGCTACAACGGGCATCGGCATGGACCTGAGCTTCTCCCAGTTCATGGCCCGCAAACGCATCGAAAGCCAGATCAACCTGCCGCGCCTGTTTGCTGCCATTGACGCCGATCCTGGCATCGCCGGGGCGGGTGTGGTGTATGTCGATTCCGAATACAACGTCGTGACCCTGCGCGAGTTCAAGCCGATTTGCAGCATCGCGCCCAAGCGCATCATTTTGCGCGAGGCGAAAAAATACATCGCGCCGCAGCAGTTCATCGATCAGGTCAAAAGCAGCCCGCGCGAGTCCAAGCTCGGGCTTGAAGCGACCAATGCCGGCTTGTCCTGTGTCGCCGCGGTGATCGGTTGGGTGGTGGTGTTCAGTGGCAGCGTCGCGGTGCCCTTTACGGCGGGGGCAAGTGCCTTTGTCGTTGCCCTGGGCGCCGCTGCCGCGACGGCCAGTACCGCGCAATGTGTCATTGGCGGGATGCGGGTGGCCAATGAGCTGAGCAATCCGACCGGCAACGATGAGATGAACGACGCCGACTGGTACAACATCGTGTCGCCGATCCTTGACGGGGTTTCCCTGGTGGGGGTCGGTGGCTCGGCCCTGACGACTGTCCGGCTGCTCAAGGCCAACAAGGCGGCCGCCACCGGAAAAAGTTGGTATCAGTTGCTCAAAGGGCTGAATCGGCAAGAGCGCAGCAAACTGACCAAGGAGCTGTTGACGCTAAGGGACCCGAGCCTGACCGCGAAGCTGCTCAAGCTGCAGCAGCGCGCGGGCGCCCTGCCCAAACGTTATTCGTCTGCCGAGATCAGGCACGCGACACTGACGCAGATAAAGGACTCCCTCGGAGGCGCGCTGGGGGTCATTGGCAGTTATACCGGCGATGGCGCCGTGAAGACGGTTGCCGTCGGCCTGTACGAGGAGTTCACGGAATGATCGGGGGCGGATCGCTGAAGTCATTCCTCGCCCGTTATTTTCCGGTGTTCATGGGGACGATCCTGCTGGGCTGCTTTTCCGGGTCCACGCTGCTTGTGTTGGCCGGGGCCACGTATTGGCGTGCCCTGGAGCCGTCAGCCAGGACCGACTATGTCGGGCTCGGCACCTTGGCCCTGGTGCTCGTCCTGGTCCTGGGCAACCTCTTGATCGCTCGCGGGCGTGCGTGGGCGGTCTGGTGGGTGGCGGGGTATTTCCTGGCCTGTCTGGCGGCGGTGCTGCCGACGTTCGCTTATGGCGCGCATCAGGGCGTATACCTGTTCGCTGTGCTGTTGCCACTGCTGGGGCTGTTACTGCTCAACAGCAAGCGTCATCGGGAAATGCGCAGCAAACTCGTCGATATCCGCCGCCAACGCGCGCTGATCATTCAGGCCGCCAAGGCCTCACGCCCGCGTCGCTGAGTCGATTCGCGCCGCATTTATGTGCATTCCTTTACAGATGAATACGGGCATCGCGCGTTTTTAGTGCTCTACTGCCTTGAGTAGACAAAGAAAGTGTCGGGCCTGCCTGCATGGCATAAGTCTTGCGCCGCTTTCGATACCGCCCAGGCTCGCAGGAGGCACGTCGTGTCGATCCATGTCGCATTGCATCACGTCACGCATTACCGCTACGACCGCGCCGTCGAACTCGGCCCGCAGATCGTTCGCCTGCGCCCGGCAGCCCACAGCCGCACGCGGATTCTTTCCTATGCGCTGAAGGTTTCGCCCGAGCAGCATTTCATCAACTGGCAGCAAGACCCTCAGGGCAATTACCTGGCGCGGCTGGTATTTCCCGAGAAAACCCGGGAGCTGCGGATCGAAGTCGATCTGCTGGCGGAAATGGCGGTGTTCAATCCGTTCGATTTCTTTCTTGAGCCCTACGCCGAGAAAATTCCGTTTGCCTACGCGGCTGACGAACGCAAGGAGCTGGCGCCTTACCTGGAAACCCTGCCGCTGACGCCGAGGTTCCAGGCCTACCTGGACGGCATCGACCGTACGCCGTTGCCGGCGGTGGATTTCCTGGTGGCGCTCAACCAGCGCCTGAGCGAAGACATCAATTACCTGATCCGCATGGAACCCGGCGTCCAGACCCCGGAGCATACCCTTGAGCACGCGTCCGGCTCGTGCCGCGACTCGGCCTGGTTGTTGGTGCAGCTGTTGCGTAACCTTGGCCTGGCCGCGCGGTTTGTCTCCGGTTACCTGATCCAGCTGACCGCTGACGTGAAGAGTCTCGATGGCCCGTCCGGCACCGACGTCGACTTCACCGATTTGCATGCCTGGTGCGAGGTCTACCTGCCCGGTGCCGGCTGGATCGGCCTGGATGCGACGTCCGGGCTGTTTGCCGGTGAAGGCCACATCCCGCTGGCCTGCAGTCCCGATCCGTCCTCGGCGGCACCGATCAGTGGCCTGGTGGAGCCCTGCGAGTGTGAGTTCAGCCACGAAATGTCCGTCGAGCGGGTCTGGGAAGCGCCGCGGGTGACCAAGCCTTACACCGACGCGCAATGGCTGGCGATCCAGGCCCTGGGGCGGCAGATCGATGCCGATCTGCTGGAGGGCGATGTGCGCCTGACCATGGGCGGCGAACCGACCTTTGTCTCCATCGATGACCCGGACGGCGCCGAGTGGAACACCGCGGCACTCGGGCCGGACAAGCGCCGGCTCTCCGCCGAGCTGTTCCAGCGCATGCGCAATCACTATGCGCCCAAGGGGCTGGTGCATTTCGGCCAGGGCAAGTGGTACCCCGGCGAGCAACTGCCGCGCTGGTCGCTCAACTGCTATTGGCGGCGCGACGGGGTGCCGATCTGGCACAACAGCGCGTTGATCGCCGACGAGCAGGAGGATTACGGTGCCGATGGCGAACTGGCCGGGCGCTTCCTGGCGAGCGTCGCCGAGCGTTTGAAGATTCCTGCGCGGTTCGTCTTCCCGGCCTACGAAGACAACTTCTATTACCTCTGGCGCGAAGGCGCGCTGCCTTCGAACGTCACGGCCGAGGACCCACGCCTGGAGGACGCCCTGGAGCGTGCACGGTTGCGCAAGGTCTTCAGCCAGGGCCTGGACAAGGTCATCGGCCAGGTCCTGCCGTTGGCTCGCACCGCCAAGGGGGATCAATGGCAAAGCGGTCGCTGGTACCTGCGGGACAACCACTGCCGCCTGGTGCCGGGGGATTCGCCCCTGGGGTATCGCTTGCCGTTGGCGTCCCAGCCTTGGGTGACGGCGGCCGAGTACCCGTTCATCCACCCCACCGACCCGAACCAGGACTTGCCCGAACTGCCCGGCACCGAGCAACTGGCGCGTCACGGCGAGGCGGCGACCGAGCAGGAGCGTGTCCCGGAGATCGACAAGTCCGCTGACTGGCTGACCCGCACCGCCTTCTGTGCCGAGGCCCGCGAAGGCCGGCTCTATCTGTTCATGCCGCCCCTGGAGCGGGTCGAGGATTACCTGGAACTGGTCAGCGCCATCGAGGCGACGGCTGAGGAGCTGCGGTGCCCGGTGCTGTTGGAAGGCTACGAGCCGCCGAGCGACCCGCGCCTGAGCAATTTCCGCATCACCCCCGACCCCGGTGTGATCGAGGTCAACGTACAACCTTCGGCGACCTGGGATGAGTTGGTCGAGCGCACTGAGTTTTTGTACGAAGAGGCGCGACAGACCCGACTGACCACCGAGAAATTCATGATCGATGGCCGGCACACCGGCACGGGCGGCGGCAACCATTTCGTACTGGGTGGCGCGACACCGGCCGACTCACCGTTCCTGCGACGTCCCGACCTGCTGCGCAGCCTGATCAGTTACTGGCATAACCACCCGTCGTTGTCCTACCTGTTTTCCGGGTTGTTCATCGGCCCGACCTCCCAGGCGCCCCGCGTGGACGAGGCGCGCAACGACGCCTTGTACGAGCTGGAAATCGCGTTTGCGCAAATGCCACAGCCCGGCGAAGCGTGTCCGCCGTGGTTGGTCGATCGCTTGTTGCGCAACCTGTTGATCGACGTGACCGGCAATACGCACCGCGCCGAATTCTGCGTCGACAAGCTCTATTCACCGGACGGCGCCACTGGGCGTCTCGGCCTGTTGGAGTTGCGTGCGTTCGAGATGCCGCCCCACGCCCGCATGAGCCTGGCCCAGCAATTACTGCTGCGGGCGCTGATGGCGCGGTTCTGGCGCGAGCCTTATGCGCCAGCGAAACTGGCGCGCTGGGGTACCGAGCTGCATGACCGTTTCCTGCTGCCGCACTTTATCGAGCAGGATTTTGCCGACGTCATCCATGAGCTGAACGCCGCCGGCTACCCGCTGCGGGCCGAGTGGTTCGCCGCGCACCTGGAGTTCCGCTTCCCCAAGGTGGGCGATTACGCGGTCAGCGGTATCGAGCTGCAATTGCGCCAAGCCCTCGAGCCTTGGCATGTGCTGGGGGAGGAGGGCGCGGTGGGCGGCACCGTGCGTTACGTGGATTCCTCCCTGGAGCGTTTGCAGGTCAAGCTCAGCGGCCTGGCGCCGCAACGCTACTTGCTGACCTGCAATGGCGTGCCGGTGCCGTTGCAACCGACTGGTCGGGTCGGCGAATTTGTCGCTGGGGTGCGTTTCCGAGCGTGGCAACCGGCCAACTGCCTGCAACCGACCATCCCGGTGCATGCGCCGCTGGTTTTCGACTTGCTCGACACCTGGATGCAACGTTCCGTGGGCGGTTGCCAGTATCATGTGGCCCATCCGGGCGGGCGCAACTATGACAGCCTGCCGGTGAATGCCAACGAGGCCGAGAGCCGGCGCATGGCGCGCTTCTTCCGTCTCGGGCACACGCCGGGGAAACTGCCGATACCCAGCCTGGCAGTGGATGACGAGTTTCCACTCACGCTCGACCTGCGACGTTTTCAAGGGGCACCCAAGGTCTAAGTGAACCCCGTGGCGAGGGAGCTTGCTCCCGCTCGGTTGCGCAGCGACCGTAAAATTCTCGGGCCGCTGCGCAGCCCAGCGGGAGCAAGCTCCCTCGCCACGATGATTGCAGTCCGAAAGCCAGGCCGGATCCAACATAAAACACACCTATCCGGGCGTCATGCGCTTGCGCTAGTCTCACCTTTCATTGCCGTCTGCCGAGCTTTCCATGCCTGACCTGCTTGACCGTTACCCGCTGACGACGGGCACCTATCACGAATTAATGGACGACAGCGGTGCGGTACGTACGCACTGGCGGCGGCTGTTCGACCAGTTGCAGCGCAGCACGCCGGCCCAGTTGCTCCAGCGCCAGGCCCTGCTGGCCCGGCAGATCCAGGAAAACGGCGTGACCTACAACGTCTACGCCGATCCGAAAGGCGCCGACCGGCCGTGGGAGCTGGACCTGCTGCCCCATGTGATCGACCCGCAGGAATGGAAGCATCTGTCCGCCGGAATCGCCCAGCGTGCGCGATTGCTCAATGCGGTGCTGGCCGACCTGTACGGGCCGCAGCGGCTGATCAGCGAAGGGCTGTTGCCGGCAGAGCTGGTGTTCGGGCACAACAATTTCCTCTGGCCCTGCCAGGGCATCGCGCCGCCGGACGGCAGTTTCCTGCACTTGTATGCGGTGGATCTGGCGCGCACGCCCGACGGCCGCTGGTGGGTCACGGCGGACCGGACCCAGGCGCCTTCGGGGGCCGGGTACGCGCTGGAAAATCGCATGATCGTTTCCCGCGCCTTCCCCGACTTGTATCGCGACTTGAAGGTGCGGCACCTGTCCGGATTTTTTCGCACCTTGCAGGAAACCCTGGCGCGACAGGCACCCAGCGACGGCGAGTCGCCGCTGGTGGTGCTGTTGACGCCGGGGCGGTTCAACGAAAGCTATTTCGAACACCTGTACCTGGCGCGCCAGCTGGGCTATCCGCTGGTGGAGGGCGGCGACCTGACGGTTCGCGATGCTACGGTCTACCTCAAGACCCTCAGTGGCCTGCGCCGGGTCCACGCCATCATGCGTCGGCTCGACGACGATTTCTGCGACCCCCTGGAATTGCGCACCGATTCGGCCCTCGGCGTGCCGGGGTTGCTGGAAGCCGTGCGCCAGGGCCGGGTGCTGGTGGCCAATGCCTTGGGCAGTGGCGTGCTGGAGTCGCCGGGTCTCCTGGGCTTTCTGCCGAAGATCAACCAGTACCTGTTCGGCGAAGAACTGCTGCTGCCGTCCATCGCCACCTGGTGGTGCGGTGAGCCGCCGGTGTTGGCCCAGGCCCTGGAAAAATTGCCGCAACTGTTGATCAAGCCGGCGTTTCCTTCCCAGAGTTTCAGCCCGGTGTTCGGTCGCGATCTGAGCGAGGCGCAGCGCGGCCAACTGGCGGCGCGCATGCAGGCACGGCCTTATGCCTATGTCGCCCAGGAACTGGCGCAACTGTCCCAGGCACCGGTCTGGCAGGCCGAAGATGGGCAAATCCAGCCCCGGGCGATCGGCATGCGCATGTATGCCGTGTCCGGCAAGGATGATTATCGGGTGCTGCCGGGTGGCCTGACCCGGGTGGCCGCCGAGGCCGATGCCGAAGTGGTGTCGATGCAGCGCGGTGGCGCCAGCAAGGACACTTGGGTGTTGGGAGAGCAGGCGCCCGGCGGTGAACAATGGAAGGCCCAGCGAACCGTGGGGGTCCATGACCTGGTTCGACGGGATCCGTACCTGCCTTCGCGGGTGGTGGAAAACCTGTTCTGGTTCGGCCGCTACTGCGAGCGTTGCGATGGCAGCGCGCGGTTGTTGCGGATCATGCTGGCGCGTTATGTCGATGGCGACGATCCGCAGGCCCTGCAATCGGCGGTGGCGCTGGGCGAAAGCCTGATGCTGCTGCCCGAAGAGGGCGAGCTGCCCGAGCGTTTGTTGGCGGCACTGCTGGGGGACGACTGGTCGTTCAGCCTGCGCTCCAACCTGCAGCGCTTGCAATGGGCCGCCTCGCAGGTGCGCGGCAAGCTGTCCCGGGAGAACTGGCAGGCGCTGGTGGAGCTGCAGCGCGAAGCCATGGAACTGGAAACCGAGGAAGCGGACTTCGGCGAGTTGCTGGATTTCCTCAATCGGCTGGTGATGTCCCTCGCGGCGTTGTCCGGGTTCGCCCTGGACGACATGACCCGTGACGAAGGCTGGCGCTTCCTGATGATCGGCCGGCGCCTGGAGCGCCTGCAGTTTCTCAGCAGCAGCCTGGCGGCGTTCCTGCGCAGCGATGCGGTATTCGATCAGGCCGGGCTTGAGTGGTTGCTGGAACTGGGCAACAGCAGCATCACCTACCGTTCGCGTTACTTGGCGGTGGCCCAGTTGATCCCGGTGCTGGACCTGCTGCTGCTGGACGAACAGAACCCCCACGCGGTGCTCTTCCAGTTGAAGCTGGTGACCCGCACGCTCAAGCGCTTGAACGATGACTTTGCCGCCCCCAGGGAAACCGCCTTGCCGGACCTGGTCGCGCGCCTGTCACGCTTTGACCTGCGTTGTCTGGAAAACCCATTGTTCGGTGAAGCCAGCCTGCGCGCCGCACTCGATGGGCTGGCCGACCTGTTGCAGGAAGTTGCCGATGCCAGCGGCCAGGTGTCCGATCGCCTGGCCCTGCGTCATTTCGCCCATGTCGATGACGTCAGCCAACGCACGGTGTCCGTCTGATGAGCGCTCGTTACCAGATCCTCCACGATACCCATTACCACTACGACAGCCCGGTGTCCCTGGCCCAGCAGCTCGCTCATCTGTGGCCTCGGGCCTGTGACTGGCAGCGTTGCACCGAACAGCAACTGTTGATCAGCCCGGAACCGACGACCCGGCGCGATGAACAGGATGTGTTTGGCAACCCGCTGACCCGGCTGGCCTTTGAACGGCCCCATGACGAGCTGCTGGTCAATGCCCGCCTGAGCGTCGAGGTGCTGGCCCGTCCCGAGCTGGATTTCAACCTGTCCCCGGCCTGGGAGTCGACCCGCAACGCGCTGACCTACAGTGGCCGGCCACTGGCTGCGCCGTTGCTGGAAGCGTGCCGCTATCGTTTCGAGTCACCGTATGTGCATCTCAAGCGCAGCTTCGTCGAGTTTTCCGAAAGCTGCTTCCCGCCGGGACGACCGTTAATGGTCGGCGTTCGAGTGCTGATGGAGAAGATTTTCGAGGAATTCACCTTCGATGCCGAGGCGACCCAAGTGGCGACGCCGCTGGTGGAGGTGCTGGAGCGGCGGCGGGGCGTATGCCAGGACTTCGCCCACCTGATGCTGGCTTGCGTGCGTTCTCGCGGCCTGGCGGCGCGTTACGTCAGCGGCTACCTGCTGACCCAGCCGCCGCCCGGCCAGCCCCGGCTGATTGGCGCCGATGCGTCCCATGCCTGGGTCTCGGTGTATTGCCCGGTGTTGGGGTGGGTGGACTTCGACCCGACCAACAACGTCCAACCGGCCCTGGAACACATCACCCTGGCCTGGGGCCGGGATTTTTCCGATGTGTCACCGTTGCGGGGGGTGATCCTGGGGGGCGGTGCCCATGATCCTGAAGTGCGGGTGACGGTGATGCCGTTGGAATGAACGCTGTATGAACACTGTGGGAGCGAGCTTGCTCGCGATAGCATCGTGTCAGTCAATGAGGAGGTTGACTGTTGATTCGCTATCGCGAGCAAGCTCGCTCCCACAGGTTGTGTGTCCTACGGATGATGAGGTTTGCCCATGTTCCCGGTGTCCATCAAAGGTGTGCTGCAATCCCCCGAAGGCCTGGTTGTGCTGATGCTCAACGAGCGCGATGAATGGGAGCTGCCTGGCGGTCGGATCGAGTTGGGCGAAACGGCGCCGCAATGCCTGGCGCGGGAAATCGCCGAGGAGCTGGCGGTTGAGGTGAGCGTGGGGGCGCCGTTGGATTCGTACCTGTTCGAGGTCATTCCCGGCAAGCATGTCTTCATCTCCACGTACCGCTGCCAGTTGCTGGGCGGTTTCGTGCCGACCATCAGTCATGAGCACAAGGAGATCGGGCTGTTCGCGCCGGACCAACTGCCGGTGAACCTGCCTGGGGGTTATCGCCAGTCGATTATCAAGGCGCTGGGATTGTAAGGGGCGGCAGCGGGGCTGCCGGCCCTGAATACAGAACCGGGGGGGCCGGATCGGATCATCGGGCCCTGGGGGAATCAGGCGTCGGGAGCCTGATCTTTCGGTGCATCGACATCGTCTTCTGCTGCTACTTCGCCTTCGGTATCCGGGCTCAGTGCGGCTTCTTCTTCAGCTGTGGCTTTCTTGCGCTGCAGCTTTTCCTCTTTCTTCTGCTCCTTGGCCAAGTCTCTCTGACGTTTGGCGAAGGAATAATTGGGTTTGGCCATGGGCGATCCTCTGGGGTCGAAGGTGAGGTTGAGCGGCGCATATTCTGCCCTGTATCGGGGCCGAGCCGTTAGCTGGGTTTTTGTTCGGCCCATTTTGGCTGTACGGACGGTTGCCATTCGTCCAGGGCATCGAGCAGGTTCTGCGCGGATTCGCTCACTTGCAGCATGTCACGATGGGGCGCGCGGACGAAGCCTTCGCCGACGATATGATCGAGAAAAGCGGTGAGCTTGCTGTAGAAACCGTTCACTTCCAACAGCCCCAGCGGTTTGCCGTGGTAGCCGAGCTGGCCCCAGGTCCAGACTTCGAACAACTCCTCCAGCGTGCCGAGGCCGCCGGGCAGGGCGATGAAGGCATCGCTGAGTTCAGCCATGCGCGCCTTGCGGGCATGCATGCCGTCCACCACTTCCAGGCGGGTCAGGCCGCCGTGGCCGATTTCCTTGTCCTTCAGGCTTTGCGGGATGATGCCGATGACTTCGCCGCCAGCCGCCAGGGCCGCGTCGGCGACGACACCCATCAGGCCGACGGCCCCGCCGCCGTAGACCAGGGTCAATTTTCGTTCCGCCAACGCCCGCCCGAGGGCCTGCGCCGCTTCACGATACGCTGGATTGGTGCCAGTGCTGGCGCCGCAAAATACACAAACAGACGCGATGGACATGCTTTACTCCGTGGTCAGTCACCGCACCAGAGTAAAGCCTGGCCTATGCTGCGCAAAGGACTTAAACCTCGCGCTGGGGTTTTTCATAGGTGCCACTGGCGCCACAGGCGTAGGCGGCGAGCAAGCTGCATAACAGGCTATTGAAGTTCATGGCGATCGCTCCAGAGGTTGATGGGGCTGATCATAGAGGCGCGTCATACTGATGGCTGGTTGATTATGTCCATCAGGCTGATAGCCTTAAGTTGTATACAATCTTTGACTCAGGTCATAGGAACTTGCCGGAAAATCAGGCAGTCTTTCCCTTTGACGGATTTTTGTTAACCATGCCTTGGAGATTCACGATGTTTGCCAAACTTGTTGCAGTATCCCTGTTGACGCTGGCCAGCAGCCAACTGATGGCAGCGGAGTGCAAGACCACCATCGACTCGACCGACCAGATGTCCTTCAACACCAAGGCCATCGAGATCGACAAGAGCTGCAAGACATTCACCGTTGAGCTGACCCACTCGGGCAGCTTGCCGAAAAACGTCATGGGCCATAACTGGGTGCTGAGCAAAGAGGCCGACATGCAGCCGATTGCCACCGATGGCCTCGCTGCCGGTATCGACAAGAACTACCTCAAGGAAGGTGATGCCCGCATCATCGCCCACACCAAACTCATCGGGGCCAAGGAAACCGACTCGGTAACCTTCGACGTGTCGAAACTTGATGCCGCTGAAAAATACGGCTTCTTCTGCTCGTTCCCGGGCCATATCTCGATGATGAAAGGCACTGTTACCCTGAAGTAATCCTACCAGGCACAAAAAAGCGCCCGCTTCAGGGCGCTTTTTTTGTGTCCGGCCAATAACCGCACCTCCTGTGGGAGCGAGCTCGCTCGCGATGGCGGCAGCACATCCAACATCAATGCAAACTGACCCACCGCTATCGCGAGCAAGCTCGCTCCCACAGAGATTGCCGGTCACGGGGCGTAGGGCATCACCCGCTTGTGCTCGGTCTTGCGGTAGGTGTCGCAAATGATCCTGGCCGCCTCTTCGCGAATCGGCTGGCCGTGCAGGAACGCATCGATCTCGGCGTAGGTCACGCCGTGGGAGGCTTCATCCGGCTTGCCGGGCGACAGGTCTTCAAGATCGGCGGTGGGGACTTTTTCCACCAGCGATTCCGGCGCGCCAAAGTCACGGGCGATGGCCCGGACCTGGTTTTTCACCAGGCCGCTCAATGGCGCCAGGTCGCAGGCACCGTCACCGAACTTGGTGAAGAACCCCATGACCGCTTCGGCCGCATGGTCAGTGCCGATCACCAGGCCCTGCTCGGCCCCGGCGATGGTGTATTGCGCCACCATGCGCATCCGCGCCTTGGTGTTGCCCAGCACGAAGTCCCGCGAGACCGCCGCCTTGCCTTCGAACGCGGCGACTTGCTCGGCCAAGGCCTTGACCGCCGGGCCAATATTGACGGTATGGCGCTCGTCGGGATCGATGAAGTCCACACAGGCCTGTGCTTCATGCTCGTCGAACTGGGTTTCGTAGGGCAGGCGCACGGCGATGAACTTATAGGCCGCGTTGCCGGTTTTCTCCCGCAGTTCGCGCATGGCACGTTGGGCCAGCAGCCCGGCGGTCAACGAGTCGACGCCACCGCTGATGCCCAGCACGAGGGACTTGAGCCCGGAATCGACCAGGCAATCCTGGATAAAGCTCACTCGCCGGGCGATTTCGGCCTTGAGGTCGGCGTCATGGGCGAACGGTGGCTGGACCTTGAGCTGTTCAGCAATCTCACGCTGTACGGCTTGCATGAATTCACTCCTTGCTTGATGTATCAAAGGGCGGCAGGTACTTGGAAAACGTGTCGCATGTAGGCGACGAAATTCGGGTCCTTGCAGTGGGTCTTGCCGGGCTCGTCTGAAATCTTGGCCACGGGTTGCCCGTCACAGCTGATCATTTTAAGCACGATGCTCATGGGCTCGACACCCGGAATGTCGCAGGTCAGGTTGGTGCCAATACCGAAGCTGACATTGATGCGACCACGCAATGCCCGAAAAATCTCCAGGCATTTGGGCAGTGTCAGGCTATCGGAGAACACCAGGGTCTTGCTCATCGGGTCGATGCCGAGCTTGTGGTAGTGGGCAATGGCTTTTTCGGCCCAGATCACCGGGTCGCCGGAGTCATGGCGCAAACCGTCGAACAGCTTGGCGAAGAACAGATCGAAATCCTTGAGGAACGCGTCCATGGTGATGCAGTCGGTCAGGGCGATCCCCAGCAGGCCCCGGTACTCGCGCACCCAGCAATCGAGGGCGGCGATCTGGCTGTCGATCAGTCGCGGACCCAATTGCTGGTGGGCCATGATCCACTCATGGGCCATGGTGCCCAGGGGTTTCATGTCCAGCTCCCGGGACAGGTGCACGTTACTGGTGCCGACGAAACGCCCGGGGAAATCATGCTTGAGCACGTTGACCACTTCTTCCTGGACGCGGAAGGAAAACCGCCGCCGGGTGCCGAAATCCGCGACTTGCAGTTCGGACAGCTCCTCGGCGCTGGCGTTGGCGCTCAGCCAGTCGAACTTGCGATACAGCTGCTCGCGGGCCTGCTCCAGGACGATTTCACGGTAGCGATAGCGATTGCGCACTTCGCTGACAATGGCCAGCAGCGGCACTTCGAACAGAATCACGTGCAACCAGGGCCCGCGCAGGCGGATGAACAGCTCGCCGTTGTCGATGCCGGTGTGGACGTAGCGCAGGTTGAAGCGAAACAGGCCCAGGAACCGCAGGAAGTCCGGTTTGAGAAAACTGATACGTTCCAGGAAACCCAACTGGTCGGCACTCAGGCTCAGCTCCGCCAGGCGCTCGATCTGGAAGCGGATCTCCGCCAGGTACGGACGCAGGTCTTCGCTGTTGCGGCAACGAAACTCCCACTCGACTTCGACGTTGGGGTAGTTGTGCAGCACCGCCTGCATCATCGTCAGTTTGTAGAAGTCGGTGTCGAGCAGGTTCTGCACGATACGATCGGCAAATACGCTCTCGCTCATAGGGTTCTCCTGACAGGCCGCTGCGGCGGGCAGCGGGGTGCGGCGGTTTGGGATGAGGGGGTTAGTGGCGCATAACCCGGGTGGGGATTGCCAGTGATTTTTGGTCACCGACTCTTCTCTGGCAA
>NZ_JACNDD010000040.1:0-44449 GCF_017351395.1 Pseudomonas sp. FW305-28 | reverse complement strand
CCATCCAGGTACAAACCATTGGCCGACGCCAGGGAAATACTACCGCCATCGCTCGCCACCGACGTGCGTCCCTGGCCGGGAATATCCAGCACGGCCTGGCTGCCATCCGCTTGCAGACGCGCGCCGTCGCGCACCACGACAAACAGTTCGGATGCGGAAGCCGAACCCTTTGTGGCATCGATCTGGCCGCCGATGACAATCTGCCCGCCATCACGTACCAAGCCATAGGTCTGCCCGCGCATATCCTGGGCGGTCACGGCCCGACTGGAGACGTCGATCAGCGCTTGCTCGCCCAGCCAGATGGAACGACCGTGGCCCTGGGCGTTGACGGCTTCACCCTGCGCACCGATGACGCTCAACCCGGTGAAGCTGACCCGCCCACCCCACGCATTAAGGGTGCCGTTGGCGGTCAGTTGACCGATGCTGCGCACATCGATGCCCTGCCCCGGATCGACGCTGATCACGCTGCCCTTGCCCAGGTTCAACACCGTGCTGGCCATGTCGGCCGCGCTGGAGTTCGCAGTACCGGCAGTGAGGCTCAGGCTTGCGCCGCGACGCTGGGTCAGGACGCCTTTGATCGCATCTTCCTGGTACAGCTGCGGCGTCCAGCGCTGCAACGCATCGGCCGGTTCTGCGCCGCTGCCGGTGCTCAACGCCTGCTCGCCGAAACGGTACACCGGCATCGTCACATCGACGCGGGTGCCTTCGGCCACGGTCAGGCCTTGGTTACCGGTGATGTCATAGGCCGAGAAGCCTTTGTCGAAGAAGTCACCGCCCAGTTGCAAGGTGCCGGGTTCGAGGGGCGAACCGCTGTCGCCGATCAGCACTTTGTTGGCCGCCAGTTGCAAGGTCCCGCCGCCATTCACGCCGGTGCCGCGCAATTCGCCGCCCAGGTTCAAGGCACCATTACTGGACGACGTGCCGGTACTGGCGGTCAGGGTCAGGTCACCGCCCTTGCCGCCACGGGTCTTGCCATCGGCCATGACCGCAGCACCGGAGCTGACGTCGATCAGGCTGCCCTGGCGCACATCGATGTCGCCGCTGCTGCGTACAGACACAACGCCGCCATTGAGGAACGGCAGGCCCTGGTGATCATTGCCGTCGAGTAGCAGGTTGCTCCACCGACCAGCGGTGTTCAATGTCACGCCCTCGCCCAGCGTGACCGCGGCGCGCTGACCGGTGGCGGGCGAAAGCACAACGTCTTCCATCTGGAAATTATCGGTTCGGACCTGTTTAAGCACGTTACCCAAGGCAATGCGCCCACTACGGGCGGTCAGGTCGGCGTTCACCTCCACTTGCGGCGCATAAAGCGTGATATCCCCGCCATCGGCCACCTTGAGCGTGCCATCGACGTTGATGCCTTGCGCCGCTGCCACCTTGACCGCGCCGAGCTGGAAGCCATTGAGCAGCGCGTTATCCAGCACCAACTTGCCTTGCCGGTCGCTGCCGACCACCGAGGTCAGGTCCAGGCCCGCGGCAATCTTGTCGGTCACCTTGCCGACGGTGACCTGATCGAAGATGGGGTTCAGGCCGCTATTGATCACGCCACTGGTCTTGTCATAGATCGGTGTGTAGCTGCCTGCCCACAACTGAGCCCGTCGGGCCACGGCGTTTTGCGATTGCTGGTAACCATCAAGGTTGAGGTTCGGCGCCTGGGTCTGGCGTTCACCCTGGTAGACCTCTCCAACGATCTGGCCTTCCAGCACCGCGTTGCGGGTCGATACCACCAGCTTGCCGGCATCGCGGCCAACGGTGTAGCCGGCCTCAAAACGCTCGCGCGGGGCGATCAGCGGATTGTAGTAGTAATCGGTCTGGCCCCAGCGCTGGCTGTGGTCTTCGTAGCCTTTGTAGATGCCGGTATAGAGGATGTCCCCCGGCGCCTTGGACAATTCGTACAAGCGTCCATCGGCGCCCTTGAGCCAGGACTGGCGCAGGTAGCCGCTCTGCACATCCAAGGTGCCGCCAGACAGGTTCAACTGCGCCGCCTGCTGGGTCACCACATCGTTGCCGGTGAACGTCAGGGTACCGCCTTGTGCGGCCCATTCGCCGACACTGTGGCCGCGGGTGCCCAGGTAACCGCCGACCTCCAACAATCCACCCGCCGTGTACCAACGATCGGTGGCGTAACCGTTAGTGCCCGCCGGCACGTAGATCAAGTCACGCACGTCCACCCACACATCGTTGTTGGTCAGTTTACCGCCGTCGCGGTTGACCGGGGCGTCGCGCTGTTCATTGCCCTGCACGTTGACCTTGATGGAATTGGATTCCATCGCCACCTTGACGCCGATGGCGCCGGACACATCGATCACCGCGCCATCGCGCACCAGGCTGCGCCCGGCGGCGCTGACCGCGACCTGGCCGCCGGTGGCCAGGGTGATGGAACCGTTCTGGAAGTCGACGCTGCCGCCACTGACGATCTCGACCCGGGACTGGTCGCTGCGGTCGACCACGCTGCTGAGGTTGTTGAACTGGCCGGTGATCAGGTTGTTCGGCGTGCCATCCAGGCCGGCCGGTCCGGCATTGCGCTGACTGTCCAGGGCGCTGCCGCCGGCAGCATCGAGCAACACCGCCGTGGCGCTGCCCTGCCCCAGGGTCACGCTGCCGCTGCTGTCGCTCGCGGCGTTGAGCAGGTGCACGGTGCCGCGGGTGTCCACCGAACTGCTGGCCACCGCCACGCCGTTCTGCTGCACGTTGTGCCCGGTGAGGGTGATGTCGCCGGTGCTGGCCTGGATCAGGCCGCTGTTGATCACCGTGCCGGCGCTGCTGCCGGGCTTGAGGGACGTCGCGACCTCGTTGCCACGGGTGGTGGAACGCAGGTTGCCGCTGGTGCCCTGGCCGCGCCGGATGTAGAAGCTGTCACCCGCCGCCAGGGTGGTCTGGCCCTTGGCAGTGATGATGGAACCGGCGTTCTCCACTTCGGACCCCAGCAGCAAGGCATAACCACCACCGGCCGTGGAGGTGGCAGCGCGATGGGTTTCGATCAGTGCGCCCTGCTGCACTTCAATCTTGCCCGCCGCGTCGGTGAAGGTCGGTTGGCTGCCGGTGGCATCGACGTACAAGCCGCGCTTGCTGAATTGTTCATCGCTGACGTTGGCCGCCACCGCCGCCAGATTGCGCACGTTAACCTGGCTGCTGCCGCTGAAAATGATGCCGTTGCGGTTGACCAGCATCACCGTGCCATTGCCCTTGATCTGGCCCTGGATCTGGCTCGGTCGGGCTTGAGGATCGTTGACTCGGTTGAGCACGGCCCAGTCCGACTGCTGCTGGAAATCCACAGTGGTGTTGCGCCCCACGTTGAAGGTTTCCCAGTTGAGAACCGCCTTGTCGGCGGTCTGCTCGATCTTCACCGTGGTCTTGCCGCCGCTCTGGGTCTGCTGCGGCCCCTTGGCGTTGAGCCAGCCCTGGGTCAGGCTGTTGTCGACCTTGAGGCCGCCCTCGCCCAAGCCGTCGGGCACGGTCTGGATTTGCCCGAACGCGGCCTGCCTTCCTGCCGCTTGCGCCGCCTGCTGCGCTGCGATGGCGGCCACTGTGTTGTTGAGGTTGGTCAGCGACCGCTGCAACTGCGCATTGGCCCGTTGCTGCTGCGCCAGGGGTGGTGGCATGCCCGGCTGCGCCGTCGTGGGCCGCCCCGTACCACCGGCCTGGGACGCGCCCTTGGCGGCAAACCAGGCCGAACTGAACGCCGTCGCCGCGTGGGCATTGCCGGCCACCATCAGCAGGGCAATGGCCTGGGCCAGCGGCTTGAGCCGCAACATCGACAACTCGCCATCGCGACGTGAAGCATTCAGGTTCGTCTGGGGTTTGCAGCGCAGCATCCTACTCATCCTTTCGGGTTCGCTCTAAGGGGGCGCAACGCAGTGCCATCAAGCTGCCAGCGTTGGTTATAGGGGTTAGGCGGTTACAACCGCTCGGGACCGAACGGATGTCATGAAAATTTCATGTGGCTGTGTTGGTACGGCTATGACGCAAAAAGTCAGCAACGGCTTTCACCGTTGCTGACCGGGTATTGCGGGTCGCTCAAGCGTGGGCTTACAACGGACGACCGATGGCGTTGCAGACGCTGGTGTTGCCGATGCTCAGACCGCTGGAAGCCGTGACGAAGGAATCACGAATGGCGGTTTTCCAAGCCGAAGGCAGCGGCACGAAACGGTTGGCGGTGATGGCCGAGTCGTTGTTGGTCAACGAACCGTAGTGGCGGCTGAAGAAGTTGCGAACCTGAGTGGTCTGGGTCGCATCGGCGTAGCACTGGCTGAAGATCACGTTGGTGAAGCCCAGGATCGGGTAGCCGGTGGATGGGTAGGCTACGACGCTAGGGTCGCTTGGGTTGGTGGTAGCGGCGAACACCGGTACCCAGGCGTTCGGGTTGGAGCGGTTGGCGACGGCAGGTACCGCGACAGCGGCGATGGCGGCCGATACGTTGGCTGGGGCTGGGGAAACACCGGCAACGCGGGCGACCTTGGTGGCGTCGTCCAGACCGGCCAAGGTGGTAGCCGCGTAGTCCGGGCTCATGTAGCTGATACGGCCTTGGGCGGCGTTCACTGCAGTCATCACAGCCTGGCTGCCAGTGGCGGAAACGGCGCCGGCTGGCAGGCCGCCGCTGTAGCTGGAGGCGAAGTTGGTGGTGATGGCGAAGGTGCCGGTTTCAGCGCACTTGGCATTCAGGAAGCGGGTGAACAGCTCGGTGGTGCCACTGCTTTCTGCACGGTAGACCACGGTGATCGCGCCGGTACGGCCCGAACCGGTGATCTGGCTCCAGTCGGTCAGACGACCGGAGAACACGCCGCACAATTGGTTGACGCTCAGGTCAACGTTGGCGGTGCCGGTCTTGTTGAACGGAATGGCAACCGAGGTGGCGACCGATGGCACCTGGATCAATGGACCCCAGGCAGCACCATGGGCGCTGACGTAGGTGCTCAGTTCGGTGGCGCTCAGCTTGGAGTCACTACCAGCCCAGTGCACTTTCTTGCCGCTGGTGTCGCCTGGCACGAACTTGGTGTAGTCGTTGGTCAGGAAAGCCGACTTGCCGGCACCACTGCCCACGCCGATGTAAGGGGCGAAACCGGCAGTCAGGACGCCGGAAGTCTGGTACAGCGGCTGAGGCAAGGTAGCACCACCGCCATTGACATCAGCCATGGCGGCCTGAGCGGCGCAGAGGCCGGCGAGGGTCAGGGATACCGCGAGAACGTTGCGCTTAAACATGAAGAATCTCCTTTCATCGTGTTCGTACGTAGGTTGGGTGACGCGTGCTTGCCGTCATGGCGCTCGGTCCTGTGCCGATGGCGATGGGGTGAGGCCATGGGTTAGAAATTCGCAGTTTCCGGTGACAGATAAAGGAAAAAACCTCGGGAGCCGAGGGCTGTTTTTTAGGCTTTTTCCTCGGGTGTTCGAGGGCTCTGGGCTGAGGGTTCGGCTGGTTCTTGCGGGGATGCAGCAAGGGTTCACCGTGAAGGTGGCGGCAGGCGGTGGGCAGGCGCGTAAACATGACAGAACGAGGAACCCGAGTTTGGCGATGGAGAGGCTCGGGAGGTGTTGCATCACTGCAAAACAACGGGCTGCTTTTGTGGCGAGGGAGCTTGCTCCCGCTGGGTTGCGAAGCGACCCCAGACGGGCTGATTGCGATCTGTCTGTTGTACTGGAAAGTCAGGTTTTAGGTCTGCTGCGCAGCCCAGCGGGAGCAAGCTCCCTCGCCACGGTTTTTGCGCGGTGGGCTATTGCACCAACTGGTTGATCTCGATGATCGGCAACAGCACCGCCATGACGATCACCAGCACCACCCCGCCCATGACCACGATCATCAACGGCTCCAGCAACGCAGTCATGCCCATGGCCCGGCGTTCGATGTCGCGGGACAGGGTCTGCGCGGCGCGTTCGAGCATCGGTGGCAGGCAGCCGGTTTTCTCACCGCTGGCGATCAGGTGGATCAGCACCGGCGGGAAGACTTTTTCCACCCGCAGCGCCGCCGCCAGGTTGACCCCTTCGCGGACCTTGGCCGTGGCCTCGCTGACGCTCTGGCTCAGGCGGTCGTTGGACAGGGTCTGGCGTGCGGCTTCGAGTGCTCGCAGCAACGGCACCCCGGCTCCGCCGAGAATCGCCAGGGTCGAGGCAAAGCGCGCGGTGTTGAGGCCCAGTACGAAACGCCCGATCAGCGGCAGGCGTAACACCCGCGCGTGCCAGTTCAACCGCGCCGCCGGTTTGCGCAAGTACATGCGCCAACTCCAGAACCCGCCGGCCAGCACGCCAAAACACAACCAGCCCCAGGCCCGAATGAAATCGCTGGCGGTGAGCATCGCCACGGTCAGCGCCGGCAGGTCCTGGCGGGCCTGGGAAAATGCACTGACCACCTGGGGCACCACGTAGCTGAGCAGGAAAATCACGATGGCGACCGACACCAGCCCCACTACCCCGGGGTAGATGAACGCCGTGAGAATCTTGCCCCGCAGGTTATTGCGCTCCTCGATGTAGTCCGCCAATCGCTCCATCACCTGGGCCAGGTCGCCGGACTCTTCACCGGCGGCAATCAACGCCCGATAGATTTCCGGAAAATCCCGGGGACGTGCCGCCAGGGCTTCGGCCAGGCGCATGCCGCTGCGCACATCGGCGCGCACCGCGCTCAAGGTCTGGGCGATGTGCTTGCGCTCGGCCTGTTCCACCGTGGCACTCAACGCGGCTTCCAACGGCAGGCTCGCGCCCAGCAGGCTCGCCAGTTGCCGGGTGGCCCAGGCCAGGTCGTTGTCCGAGAGTTTGGCGCTGAACAAGCCACCGCCGTTGGCCGGTGTCGTGTTGCGCTCGACCTGCACCTGCAATGCCGTCAGCCCGCGACTGCGCAACAGGTTGAAGGCCGCCCCCTGGCTGTCGGCTTCCAAGTGTCCGGATTCGATCTTGCCCTGGGCGTCGGCGGCCTCGAAACGGTAGCGATTCATCAGGCGTCCCGTGTCACGCGCAGGATTTCTTCAGGGGCCGTGGTGCCACTGCGCACCCAGCGCTCGCCATCCTCGCGCATGCTGAACATGCCGGCCTGGCGGGCGGCGGCGCGCAGTGCCTGCTCCCCTGCCCCCTGGTGGATCAGCGTGCGGATGTCATCGTCGATGCAGAACAGTTCATGGATCCCGGTGCGGCCGCTGTAGCCGGTCTGGTTACAGCTCGGGCAACCTACCGGGCGCCAGGTGCCGGGCGTGGAGGGATCTGGTTGCTTGCACTGCGGACACAACCTGCGCACCAGTCGCTGGGCCAGCACGCCGAGCATCGACGAGGCCAGCAGGAACGGCTCGACCCCCATGTCGATCAGGCGGTTGATGGCCGACACCGCGTCGTTGGTGTGCAGCGTCGCCAGCACCAGGTGACCGGTGAGGGACGCCTGCACGGCGATTTGTGCGGTTTCCAGGTCGCGGATTTCGCCGATCATGATGATGTCCGGGTCCTGGCGCAGGATCGCCCGCAACGCCAGGGCGAAGGTCATGTCGATCTTGGCGTTGACCTGGATCTGGCTGATGCCCGGCAGGTCGTATTCCACCGGGTCCTCCACCGTGAGGATGTTGTGGACGCTGGCGTCCAGCCGGGCCAGGGCGGCGTAGAGGCTGGTGGTCTTGCCGCTGCCCGTGGGGCCGGTGACCAGGACGATGCCGTGGGGCTGGCGGATCAGGTGATCGAGCTTGCCCAGTACGTCCGGATCCATCCCCAACGTTTCCAGTTGCAGGCGGCCGGCCTGTTTGTCCAGCAACCGCATCACCACCCGTTCGCCGTGGCCGGTGGGCACCGTCGAGACGCGGATATCGATCGGTCGACCGGCGACGCGCAAAGCGATGCGGCCGTCCTGGGGCAAGCGTTTTTCGGCGATGTCGAGCTGGGCCATGATCTTGATCCGCGACACCAGCGCACCGTGCAGGGCCTTGCGCGGCGAAACCACATCACGCAGGGTGCCGTCGACGCGATAGCGCACCACGGAATGGCTCTCGTAGGGTTCGATGTGGATGTCGCTGGCCTCATCCCGTGCGGCCTGGGTCAGCAAGGCATTGATCATGCGAATCACCGGCGCGCCGTCCTGGGTGTCCAGCAGGTCGGTGATCTCGGGGATGTCCTGCATCAGCCGGTCGAGGTCGACTTCGTTTTCCGCCGCGCCCACCACTGCGGCGGCACTGCCGGTGTCGGCATAGGCACTGTTGAGCAGCCCGTCGAGCTCCTCGTCGCGCACCCGCTCCAGCCGCACGTCGCCGAACTGACGGCGCACTTCACTGATGGACCAGCCCGGCGTGGACGGGCACACCATCAGCACCGCCCCCTCTTCGGACTGGCGCAACACCAGGCGCTGGGCCTTGGCCCAGGCGTATGGGAGGGTGTTCATGGGCACACTTCCTCTACTACTGACCCACCCACTGTGGCGAGGGAGCTTGCTCCCGCTGGGCTGCGCAGCAGCCCCAAAGCCAGGCACCTCGGTGTGCCAGGCAGATGGCATGCAATCTTTTTGGGGTCGCTTCGCAACCCAGCGGGAGCAAGCTCCCTCGCCACGGAATTCATTGTCCAATCGGCTCCGTTACCGGCACCGCCTTGATCACCGCCCTGGGCATCTGCGGCCCGGCAGGCGGCGTCCCCGGGATCGCCCTCGCCGAGGCCGGCAGTTGCGGGGCCTGCATGTCCGGCATTGCCCAGCTGCGATCCGGTTGCAGCAGGCCCTGGGCGCGGCGCATGAAGTCGTAGCGGTTGAGGGTGATGCCGCGTCCCGCCGCGGTGTCGCGGATGATGTAGGGCCGCAGGAACACCATCAGGTTGGTCTTGGTGATCTGCCGCCGTTCGTTACGAAACAGCGCGCCGATCCCGGGAATCGTCGACAGCCACGGCACCGCGTCGTTGCTCTGGCTGTAGCCATCCTGCAGCAGCCCGCCAAGGACCATGATCTGCCCGTCGTCGAGCAGGATGCTGGTGTCGATGGCGCGCTTGTTGGTGACGATACCCGTGGTGCTCGAGGCGCGATTATCGACGCTGCTGACCTCCTGGTAGATGTCGAGCTTGACCGTCCCGCCTTCGGAAATCTGCGGCCGGACATTGAGCTTCAAACCCACCTCCTCGCGGGTCACGGTCTGGAACGGGTTGTTGCTGGTGCCGCCCCCGCCCGTGACGTAGCTGCCGCTGACAAAGGGAATGGTCTGGCCGACGAAAATGCTCGCCGCTTCGTTGTCCAGGGTCAGCAGGTTCGGCGTCGACAGCACGTTGGTGCCGCCCTTGCTCTTCAAGGCCCGGGCCAGGACCTTGAGGTCGAGGATCTTGCCGATGCCGGGAATGTCCACGGTGCCGTTGACCACGCCGAGGTTCAGGCCCTGGGGCAAGACATCGATGCTGGTCTTGCCGTTGAGGTTGAGCCCGCTGCCGCCGAGATTGACCCCACCGATCACCCCGCTGCCACCGAGGTTGCCGGTCTGCCATTGCACGCCGAATTCGCTGGCGTCGTCCTCGCCGACCTCGACGATCAGGCTCTCGATCACCACTTGGGCGCGACGCTGGTCCAGCAGGTCGATGACTTCCCGCAGGTTGCGGTACAGCGGGTCCGGCGCAGAGATCAGCAAGGTGTTGGTGGTAGCGTCGGCCTGGATGGTGACACCGCCGGCGCTGAAAGCGGTGCTCTGTTCGTTTTTCGTCGAAGCGGAGGTTGCCCCGTTGCTGCCCTGGGCGTAGCCGTTGCCGCTGGTCGACGCACTGCCGCTGGTGGTGCTGCCGGTGCCATCGCCACTGCTGCCCTGTCCACTCTGTCCGTTGGTATTGGCGCCCATGCCACTGAGGACCGAGCGCGAGTTGTCGTTGCCCTCGCCTTCGCTTTCCCCGGTGAGCAAGCCGCGCAGGGCCTGGGCCAGCTTGCCGGCCTGGGCATTGCGCAGGTACACCACGTGCAGGTTGCTCGGGTTGTTCTGAGCGTTATCGAGCTTGTAGATCAGGTTGCGCGCCAGCTCCGTGCGCTCGGGGCTGCCGGCGCGGATGATGATGGAATTGGAGCGCGGATCGCCGATCACGTTGATCTTCTGGGTCTGGTCGCCGCCCTGGGTTTCCAGCAGGTCAGAGACCATTTGCGCGATGTCGACGGCGATGCCGTTGTGGATCGGCACCACATCGGTGTCGATGGCACTCGGGGTGTCGATGCCTTCGATGAGCTGCGCCACCCGCGACAGGTTTTCGGCGTAATCGGTGACGACAATGGTGTTGTTGCCCGGGTAGGCATTGATCGGGTTGTTCGGCGACACGATCGGGCGCAGCACCGGAATCAGGTTCACCGCGTTTTCGTATTGCAGGCGGAAGGTGCGCGTCAGCATGCCGTTGCCGGCCGGTTTGTCGGCGCTGTAGATCGGCCCACCCAACAGCTTGGCATCGGCCTCCGGCACCACCTGGGCCACGCCGCCCACGTCTACCACGCTGAAGCCTTGCATGCGCAGCGCGGCCAGCAGCATGTCGTAGGCCTGGTGAGCCGGGACCTGGCCTTCGGAAACCAGCGTCAGGTTGCCCTTGACCCGCGGGTCCACCAGGAACTGTTGGCCAGTGGAACGGGACAAGGCCCGCACCACCGCCTGGATATCCGCCTCGACGAAATTCAGCGTCACCGGTTGATCCCCCAGGGGCGTGCGCGCCGGCGCATTGCTGCGGGGCTCTCGGGCACGGGCGGTGAGATCGACCTGATGCCGCACCGCGGGCTTGCGCTCACGCAGGTCCTGGGCCCGCTGGCGATCGAGCAATGCATCGCCGCTGCGCTGGGTACTCCCCAATGGAATACCCAGCTCGCTGTCCACCAGCAACGGTGGCTGCGACGCGGGCGGCGTGCTGTTGCACGCACTCAACGCCAGCAACAACAGCGGCGCGGCCTTGCGCCAATGACGTGGGTATCGGGCCCCTTTCATGAAGCTTCCTTAGCGCTTTGCGCCTGATCCATGCGAACGGTTCCGGACAGTGTGCCGGCGCTGTTGTCGAGGTTGTCGTGGTTATCGGGATTGGCAAGGGCAGTGCGCTGTAAACGGGCTTCGATCACCTCCAGGGAAAATTGCCGTGGATTGCCCAGCAGCCAGCTGATGACCGCCTCCGCCGGGGCCTGGTCGAACGTGAGCTGCCAGGCGCCGGGGCGCTCGGTACCGGGCGCTTGCAATTGGTAGTGCTGGCTCAAGCCGCTGGCGTCCAGGCTCTGGCGCAAGGCGGCTTCAAGGGGCAGGCCTTGCGCCGGCCCGGCGACGTCACGCAACAGCACTTCGAGGGCCTCGGTCTGGGATCGCAGCTTCGGGGTTTCGGCTTGCCAGTAGGCGATGGTCTTGAGCGGTGGCTGGATCAGCGCGAGCCAGACCAGACAGCCGCCCAACACCAGCGCAGCCAGGGCCACGGCGGCTTGTTCGCGCACGGCAAGCCCCTGCCAGAACGTGCGCAAGCGCGTGCGAAAGGTTTGCCAACGGACCCGCGCCAGTGCCAGGGAGTGCTTATTCATCGTCGGTGTCCGGGGTTTCGTCGGAGGCGTCCTGCGTACCCTGGCCGGCCGGGGCCACCCGCAGGCGCCAGCCCTGTTCGATGGCGGCGACGTCGATGCCGGCCTGGGCCAGGGGGATTTTCCAATCCTCTTCGGCGGCGGTTTTCTGCGCCTCGGCCACGACAGTCAGGCGCAACTCACCGTTCTCGAACACCAACGCCTGGACATTGCCGCTCATGAACGGCATGGCGCTGCCCGCCTGCTGCACCAGGCTGGCAAAGCGCTGGGCCGGATCGGTCGCCGCACCGCTCTGGCGCGCAGCGATCTGCTGGCGAGCCTGTTGCAGCGGGTTGAGGATCACTGGCAACTCGGGAAACGCCTGTTTCACCCGCTGGCTCATCTGCGCCTTGAGCCGTTGGCCCTGGGCCGCTTCGCGGGCTGCATAGAGGTTCAACCCGACCACCCACACCGCCAGCGCTGTCGCGCAGATCGCCACCGCCCGGCCCCAACCACCGCGCTCGACGGCGTTGCGTGCCAGACCGGCATGCAAACCCCAGCCCGGTGCCGGGCCAGTCCAGCGCTGGCTTTCAGCCAAGGTGTCGAGGGAAGATTTGGGCGGCGCGGCGCCGATCCAATGCAGCCCAGCCCCCGTTTCCAGTAGCCACTCGTCCAGCGCCTCCTCCTGCAACGGTTGCACCACAGCGTGTTGCAGGCCATGGCGCACCAGCAGATGGTCGTCCTCGATGCAGGCCACCGGCCCGGACAGCACCGGCAAGGCGTAGGCCGCCGGGTAGAGGCCACGCAGTTTCATGCCGGCCTGGTGCACTAGCCGTCCGAGATTGGCGAGGGATTCACGGTCCAGCCAGGCGATCTGCACCTGCCCGTCAATGTCGCGCGGGCTATGGGCCACCTGCATGTGTTCGCTGGCGCCGAGCATCAGGGCCTGGGCCGCGCACGTCACCGCGGCGCTGATCTTGGCCGCCGGCAACAGCGGCAACTCCAGGCGGGTCAACACGCTGTCGCGGGGATGAAGAAAACACTCCACCGAAAGGTTTTTACCACTCTGGCCCAGCGCCCGAAGGCTGCTGCGGCCTTGCTCACGGACCTGGCCTTGGCGATCCAGCCAGGCAAACGCCACCGGGCTGTCGAGGTCCAGGCTGTCCAGCGGCGCCAGGGCGATGCGCAAGCGCGTCATACCCCCACCCTTGACCAGATCACCTGGGGCAAGCGGTCCTCGGTGCGTTGCAGCAAAGCTTCCAGTTCGACCCGCCGCTGACCACTGCGCGCCTGCCCCCGCAGACGGAACCAGTCGCTGGTGATGCCGACCTTGACGCTGGCGGTCTCCAGCTCCGGCATGCGCAGGCGATTGACGAAATCCCCGCGGTTGATAAACCAATGGCCGCCGTCACGCTCCCTGACCAGTGCCTCGGCCCGTTGCAGCGACAGCCCCGGCACGTAGGCGGCCAGCACCGGGGCACTGGCGGTGTTGCCATTGAGCCAGGTGTTGGTGGGCAGGATCGTCACGTAAGGCGCCAGTGTGTCCAGCAACCGCGTGGTGACGCCTTTGACGCTGCGCAAGTCTTGCAAGGTGCGCAGCATCGGCCGCGTCGGGGCCAGCGGCGTGTTGTCGGCCTGGGGCGAGGTTTCGCGGCCGCTGTTGAAGGTATTGGCCTTTGGCGCCTGGTCCACCCGCTGCGGACTCAACAGGCGCGGATAGGCCTCGACCACCCTTTCGACGATACGCGTGCGGACCATCGCGGCCACGCCCAATTGCTGGCACAGGCGTTCGAAGGCGCGCACTTGTTCCTCGTCCACCCGCTCATTGGCGACGAGGTTGCGCAGGTTGAACTTGCCTTGCTCATCTTCCAACTGGCCTTCGAACGGTGTGTCGATCTGGCCTGAACCCGGTATCACGATGGGTTTGGCCCAGGGTTGGCCTAAGCGCGTCAGTGGATCGCGCTGGCGGGCATCCCGGAGCAACTGGCGACTCAGTTGCAGACCGCCCTGCAACCGCGCCGTGCCCTGGACGCGCAACTGCTCGGCCTCCAGGCTGCGAGTGAACAGGGTCTGGCGGGTCAGCATGCCGCCGGCGATGACCGCCACCACGGCGGCGATCAACAAGGCACTGATCACCGCCATGCCGCGCTGCTTCGCCGCGAGGGGCGAATCCGTTCGCATCACGGCCCTTACAACTGCCAGGAGCCAATGTCGGCATTCACGCCGTCGCCATCAGGCTGGCCGTCGGCCCCCAGGGAAAAGATATCGACTTCGCCGTTGGCACCGGGGTTGAGGTAGTTGTAGGGGCGGCCCCAAGGGTCGTTGGGCAGGCGCTCGAGGTAGGAGCGCCAGGTGCCGTTTTTCGCATCGGCCGGTTTCTCCACCAGCACCTTGAGACCCTGGTTCATGCTCGGGTAACTGCCGTGGTCCAGGCGATACAGCTTCAAGGCTTGCATCAGGCCGCCAATGTCCTGTTTCGCCGCCGTTGCCCGCGCCTGGTCGGGACGGTCGAGGACCTTGGGCACCACCATCGCCGCCAGGATGCCGAGGATCACCACCACGACCATGATTTCGATCAGGGTGAAACCCCGCTGCCCGCGAGGGCCTTGGGAACGGGCGTTGTAACGGGCGATCTGCATCTCGACGGTCCTTCGCTGGATTCGATTCGAGGCGCAGTGTTGCAAGAAAATATGTCAGTGATATTGAAATTGCTCAGGAGCTTGCGTCGTCAATCGGTCACGAACGCCGACTACCCTTGAAGGCTGCCCTCGCACCCGAGCCCGCGCCATGCCACGCCCTGCTCCGCAAGCCGGCTTCACCCTGATCGAAGTGCTGGTGGCCCTGGCGATCATCGCCGTGGCCATGTCGGCCGCCGTGCGCGTGGCGGCGGTGATGACCCAGAGCAACGGCCTGCTGCGGGACAAATCCATCGCCCTGCTGGCCGCTCGCAGCCAACTGGCGCAGTTGCGCCTGGAAGGCCGTTTTGCCCAGGGTTCCAAAGTGTTCGAGTGCGACCAGGGGCGCTTGCTGCTGCGCTGCGAACAGACCCTGCGCCCGGCGGAAAACGGCCGGCTGCTGCGGGTTGAACTGAGCGTGTCGGACCGCAGTCGCGAAGCCCCGCCGCTGGCTCGGCTGGAGACGTTGGTCAGCCGGGACAAACCTTGAATGGTGTGGATTAACACATCCTCTGTGACGAGGGGTTTATCTGTGGGAGCAAGGCTTGCCCGCGATGCAGGCGCCTCATTTCCTCGGAGACTGCACCGTCTTCATCGCGGGCAAGCCTTGCTCCCACAGCGAGGGCAAAACCACCGAATCCGGCAGCCGGGCCAGGACCAGCCGGGTCTGCTCATTGCCACGTTCGATGACCACCGCCTGCGCCTCGATCGCCACCAACCGTACGCCTTGGGCCACCCTTTCACCCACCAGGAAACTGCGCGGCGGCCCGTCGTTGAGGCTGAGGATCGCCACGGCGGCGTGGGTACCGGCCAGCACGCCGCTGACCTTGATGTCCACCGGTGCCGGCTGGTTGGAGAACCATTGCAACGCCGGGTTATCGGAACGCTCGGCCATGCGCTGCGGGGCGACGTCCGGCGTGCGCGACTCGGCCGAGGTGAGCAGCAGCGAAGACCAGGTCGCCACCCCGGCCAACGCCGCCAACAAGCCCACGACCTGGACGATTTGCGCCGGGGACACACGCTCGATGAACGCCATGGCCTGAATCTCCTTTTTTTGATTCCAACTTGCAGCGTACGCGTCAATTCTCTCCGTTTTATTTCACATCCCTATCATCTTCACCGTGCAGGATGACGCTCACGCAAAGGAGCGCACATGAACCTCGGCAAGCAACGCGGTTTTACCCTGATCGAATTGATGGTGGTGCTGGTGATCATCGGCATCGCCAGTGCCGCCGTGAGCCTGAGCATCAAGCCGGACCCGTTGAAGTTGCTGCGCCAGGATGGCGAACGGCTGGTGCAGCTGTTGCAACTGGCCCAGACCGAAGCACACACCGACGGACGGCCGATTACCTGCCGCTGGGATGCCAAGGGCTTTGGCTTCAGTCGCCGCGCGGACCGGGGCACCGGAGTCGATCGCTTCGAGGACGACCCGCAACTGCGCCGACGTCGCTGGCAGAGTCCGTCGATGGAAGTGCGCGTAGAACCCAGGCAGCGGGTCGTGTTGAATGCCGAATGGATCGGCGAACCCTTGCAGATCCGCTTGTCGGATGGCCAGAACAGTCTCACTGTGCAACGCAGCGCCGCCGGGCGGGTGCAACTCCAATGAGCGCCCGGGAGAAAGGCTTCACTTTGCTGGAGGTGATGGTGGCGATCCTGCTGATGGCGGTGGTCAGCCTGATCGCCTGGCGCGGGCTGGACAGCGTGACCCGTGCCGACAGCCATTTGCAGGCCAGTACCGAGCAGACCGAAGCGCTGCTGCGGGTGTTGAACCAACTGGAGCGCGACGTGGCCCTGCGCGCCAGCATCGAGCTGAGCGAACCGGTCAAACCCGGCGTCGACGACCAGCCCTCGACCGCCCCGCCCGCCCTCACCGTGCGCAGCACCGAAGGTCGGGGCTTTCGCCTGGATGTGATCCGCGTGGCGGCGGCCCAGGAAGGCGAGCTGCAACGGGTGCGCTGGTGGCTCAAGGGCGACACGCTTTACCGCGCCCAGGGCCAGGCCCGCAACCGCTACCCCCTGCCCGCACCCGGCCCGGGCGTGGCCGTGCTCAGTGACGTCAGCGACGCCGGCCTGCGGTACTGGGACACGGAAAAAGGCTGGCGCAAACTCAGCGGCAACCGCCAGGAAAACCCGACGGGCATCGAGGTCAGCCTGACTCGCCAGACACCTCAGGGGGCCGAAACCTATCGACAGGTGTTGGGGCCGCTGGATTAGGCGGTTACTGGAGGACCTTCAAGGCCAGAGCCCAACACAGGCCCCTTGCAGGAGTAAGCTCGCGATAGCGGTGGGTCAGCTTGCATCTGGATTGAGTGTGCCGCCCTCATCGCGAGCAAGCTCAGCTCCCACAGGAGTTCGTGGGGCCCCACAGATTCAGCATCCGCCCACAATCCTCTGTGGGAGCTGAGCTTGCTCGCGATGAGGCCCGCCAGGCATCGCCGGCCTCAGCTCAGCACCACCACCCCACCCGGCAACTCAGTGCATTTGGCGCCGTAGGCATCGCGGATCAACAGCGCCACGCCCGCCAACTGGTCGAGGCGAAACCGTGCCTGGACCTTGCGCTGGCCCAGTTCGCGGTTGAGCAGCAGCAACATGCCGGGACGGTAGCGGTTGATTTCATCGATGACGCTGGCCAGGGTCGCGTCGTTGAACACCAGCACCTGCTCACGCCAGGCAATGGCGGCCGACACATCGGCACGCTTGGGCGCGCCCACCTGGTGAGGGTCGTAAGTCAGTTGCATGCCCGGTTCCAGGCGAAACCGCTGGCCTTGCACCTCGACCTGCACCACACCCTCCAGGCAGGTCGCGCAGACGCTCTGGCCGGTGTAGCGGATGTTGAAGCGTGCCCGGGCGGCGCTGATCCAACCGGTGCCGGCCTGGACGCTGACCACCTGGGCACTGCGCCCCTGCACTTCAATTTCGCCACTGAGCAATTCCAACCCTTGCCCGCCATCGGCCAGCGCGCGACGGCTGAGACGGGTCTGGGTGTTGAGCTCCAGGCTGACGCCCTCGCCCCATTCCACTCGGCGCTGTTCGCCGACGTCGGTGATGTAGTCGGCCCCCAGCCCGGAAACACCGCCGGGCACCGTGGCGCGGATCAGCAGGAAAGCCGCCGATGCCGCGAGGGCGCCACCCAACAACGCCCGACGACCAAAATGCCGAGGCGCCTGCAACGCTGCGGCGGCGGGTTGCAGCCCATGCCACAGCGCCTTGGCCTGTTCAAAGGCCTGCGCATGTTCGGGACTTTGCCCGCACCACAGGCGCAAGGCCCGGGCATCGGCCACGGTGGCGCGTCCCGAGGTCAGCAGGATCAGCCAATCTCGGGCCTCGCCGGCCAATCGGGCCTGGGGCGTGGCATCAGGGGAAGCGATGCTGAAGATGTTCAAGCGCACACACACTCATGAAAGGGTCGGGTCTCTACTCTCAAGACGGTTTTCCCGCGCCGGGACCGAACCGCTGAATGACTTTTCTTTCCAGGCGCAGGGCACAATGCCCCAGCGCCGCCTTGATTTCCTTTTCCACCATGCGCGTGGAAATACCGAAGCGCTGGGAGATTTCCAAGTGCGGCGCTTCTTCCAGGCGGGCGGCGATGAAAATCCTGCGACGGCGCGCCGGCAGTTCGTACAAGGCCTTGAGCAAGGTCTGCAACTCCTTCTGCCCACCGACCACCCGCGCCGGGTCCAGCGCCTCATCCGAGATCTGCAGCAGTTCCTCGATTTCATCGCCCGTGAGCAAGCGCGCATCGGCCTGCCGACGGTCGGCGGCGATGTTCAGGGCCATGCGATACAGATAGGCATTGGGCTGGGCGATGTCCGGCGTGTCGACCATGCGATCGACCCGCAGGTAGGTTTCATGCAGCACGTCGTTGGCCAGTTCCTCGGAGCCCAGGCGCCTGCGCAGGCGCACCCTGAAATCCTCATAGGAGGTGAGGAACAACTTCACCAACGGGCTGCGACCGATGTCTTTCATCGCCCGGACACCCCTTCCCCTGTCATGCATTCCATGCTTTTTCCTGATGAGTCGGGTAACAAAAGCAGGGTCACCGGCTGGCGCAACGAACTGGGCGCCGGACGGTCGATCCTGAGGTTCTGCAAACTGTTGACCAAGGCCTTGTCCCGCATCAGGTCGCCCGTGGAACTGACCAGGCGGCTGTGCTGGACCACGCCGTCCCGGCCGATCCAGACTTGCAGCACCGCCCGAAAACTGCCCGGACGGGTCAACGGTGAACGACATAAATTGCGTTGGATGACCGTCTGGATGGCTGCCGCGTAGTTGCTGTCACTCAAGCCCGGGGTGACGCCGGCAGGCAGCGGCACCTCGCGGACCCGCACCGGCTGCAACGTGAACGCATCCGCCCGGGCATAATGCGCCGCCAGCCCGGTACCGCTGAGCAACACCCGCAACCCTTCGGAGGGGGTGAACCGCCCCTGCACACCCAGCGTCTGGCGCTGGCTCGACAGCTGGTGATCCACCAGCACCGCCATGCCCGTCGCGCGACTGAACTGCTCCAGCGCCGTGGTCAGTTCCTGGGGCGCGATGTCCAGGTCCACCAGGCCCACCGCCTGGATCGGCCCAGCCAGCAGACACAGCAACACCATCAGCCACCCCAAGGGCGCCCTGGTCAATCCACGTCCGCGTCCGCCCCTGGCTCTGCCCTGCTGCACGACTGACGTATCCGTTGAAAATCGTCATCCTGAGGGGTGTTTATGAATGTCGTATGACAACTGATACAAATCCTCCGGGCCGCACTAGACTGATGCCCTGACAACGCACCGTCCGCTGCGACGGGCCAGGAGGTCGGAGATGAAACAGTGGATGAACATGATGGCAGGCCTCGGGCTGTTCATGGCCTTGCCCTGGGCCCAGGGCGAAGAAGCCCCGGCCTGTATCGAGGTGACCGTGGGGGGTTACAAGACCCCCGACTACAACTGCCTGAGTCGGCAGATGGGCAACGACCCCCAGGCCGCGAAGGCGGCGCAACGGGCCCAGGACGCCATGAATGTGCCGGTCAACGAACGCGCACCGAACAGCATCGGCCTGGCCACCCCGGCGGCCACGGGGGTGCGCATGGGCAATACATTCGGCACTTCGGTCAAGCCCCAGCGGCCGCCGACGCCCGCCGACAATTAGCCTTTGCTCAACATCAAACCGCGTTATCGTTCATCGCGAGCAAGCTCGCTCCCACATTGATCCGGGAGAAACACAAAACTCCTGTTCAGACCCACCCCATGTGGGAGCGAGCTTGCTCGCGATAGCGGCCTGCCAGGCGCTAAACGACTGAAAACTCAGCCCCCCGGACTCTGGCGAAAACTCACCGCCAGCCGGTTCCAGCTGTTGATGGTGCTGATCGCCAGGGTCAGGTCCACCAGTTCTTCCTCGCTGAAGCAGGCCCGGGCCTGGGCATAGACGTCATCGGGCACCTGGCTTTCAGCCAACAGCGTCACCGCCTCGGTCCAGGCCAGGGCGGCGCGTTCGCGAGCCGTGAAGAAACCGCTGTCGCGCCATACCGCCAGCGCGTAGAGCCGCCGCTCGGTCTCGCCCTGGCGTCGTGCCTCCACCGAATGCATGTCGGTGCAGAAGGCACAGCCATTGAGTTGCGAGGCGCGGATCTTGATCAGGTGCAGCAGCGCCGGTTCGATACTCAGGCGACTGGTCAGGGCTTCCAGGCCGATCATGGCTCGCATCGCCCCGGGGGATGCGGTGTAGTAATCCAGACGCGGGCTCATGGCGGGCTCCGTGGTGTTCGAGACCTTCACGGTAGGCCCTGGTGCCGGGCAATGACAGGTCCAATTCGGCGAAAAAACCGGGGACAAGTCCAATGGACGGGATTTTCCCCACGCAACTTCTATGCAGTCGCACAATGCGGGTAATCTTGCGCCTTTGACGCCGGCCACCGAACAATCGCCCAGGAGCTTGCGGGTATGGAACTTCATGTTGTCATCAACGGCCGCAAGGACCTGTCGGGCCAGTTGTATCAACAATTGCGCAGCGCCATCGAGAGCGGTCGCCTGGCCGCCGGCACCCAACTGCCGCCCAGTCGCCTGCTGGCCGAGCAACTGGGTGTCTCGCGCAAGACCGTCTCCGACACCTACGCCCAATTGACCTACGAGAACTTCCTCACTGGCATCATCGGCAAAGGCACCTACGTCAATGCGCGTCCGGCCAAAGTCGTGCGCAAGCAAAGCCATCGCGAGCTGGCCGGCGCCGATGTCGTCGAGGCCTGGCGCACCATGCCGGACCTGATGCGCCACCCCACCCTCGAAGGTGCGTTGCGCTACGACTTCATCGGCGGCGCCACCGGCAAGGGTCAGTTTCCGCTGGACGACTGGCGGCGCTGCACCGCCCACGCCCTGCGCCAGATCGCCAGTGCCAAGGGTTTCTACAGCCAGCCCGAAGGCCTGCCGTCGCTGCGCAATGCCATTGCCCGGCACATCGCCTTTTCCCGCGGGGTCAATTGCCAGGACGAAGACGTCGTGGTGTGCAACGGCGCGCAACAGGCCCTGGACCTGATCTCGCGGGTGTTGACCCGTCCCGGCAGCCTGGTGGCCATGGAAGACCCGGGTTATCCGCCGGCGCGCTTGCTGTTCGGCTCCCAGGGCGCCACGGTGGCTGGGGTGCCAGTGGACGAGCAAGGCATGCGGGTAGACCTGATCCCCGACGGCACGCGGCTGATTTATGTGACGCCCTCTCACCAATTTCCCCTGGGCATGCCCATGAGCCAGGCCCGCCGCGAGGCCTTGCTGGCGCGGGCCTATGAGCTGGGGGCGATCATCATCGAAGATGACTACGACAGCGAATTCCGCTACGAAGGCCGGCCCGCCGATTCGTTGCAGAGCCTGGATGAGCGCGGGATCGTCGCGTACGTCGGCACCTTCTCCAAGACCCTGCTGCCGGAGCTGCGGCTCGGCTACGCGATCCTGCCGCCGGCGATCCTTGAAGCGGTGATCCTGGCCAAGCGCCTCACCGACCAGCACACCTCCACCCTGCCCCAATGGGCCCTGGCCAAGTTCATCGCCGAGGGCTGCCTGCTCAAGCACATCCGCCGCTGCCACACCCTGTACGCCGGGCGTCGCGAGCGGATCCTGGCGCGCATGGCCGGGGACTTGTCGCCCTGGTTCGAGGCCGTGCCCACCACCGCGGGCTTTCATATGGCCGTGCTGTGCAAGGTCCCGGTGGATCTGGCGCTGGTGATCGAGCTGGCGAAAAAAGCCGAGGTCGGGCTCTACAGCCTCGATGGTTTTTTCAATGATGTGCCCGTGCGGCCGGGCCTGTTTTTCGGTTTCGGCGCTATCGAAACCCTGGACATCGACATCGCCCTCGACCGTTTACGCGACATTCTGCAGCAGGTGGCCTGAGGATTGGACTGGGCATTTATCCGCCCATTGGCTGTTTGAGCCTCGCGCCGCCAGGCCTATCCTGCACGGGTGTCATTACTCGTGAACACCTCCGTCCGACTTGATTCAGGAGTCTGAAAAATGTCTCGCCAAGTGATCAATACCGTACAGGTGCAAGCCGCCGCCGGGCGCTCGGAAGATCTGGGCCGGCAATTGCAGCAGATCGTCGAAACCCTGCGTGCCCTGCCAGGCTGCGACGCCTATATGGTCGACCGTTGCCCGGACGATGGCGACCGCTGGAACGTCAGCGCCCGCTGGCAATCGGAGGCGGCCATGCAAGCCCACTTCAACTGTCCGGAAGTGCAAGGTTTCATCAGCCTGATCGACAACCGCCTGGCCCGAAGCGTGGATTTCAATAGTTTTCCGATTGTCTGAGCGCTCTTGACCTGTGGCGAGGGAGCTTGCTCCCGCTCGGCTGCGCAGCAGTCGTAAACCGGCTGATGCGGTCTGCCTGGACAGTGGCGGCGTTCCGGTTGGGGCGGCTTCGCCACCCAGCGGGAGCAAGCTCCCTCGCCACGGGGGTACGGGCCAGCCTGATGGAAATTTGCCACCCAACCATTGGTCTACCCACCTTCCGAAAGATTGGACGTTTGCTTGCCCCACCTGGGGGCTTAGGGTGAACCCATCGCCGCGACAGCGCGAAATCACTCGAAATCACCAAGGTCCATACCCCATGAAAACCCTCTATCTGATCGCCGCCCTCAGCCTGCTGCCCATTACCCAAGCCTACGCCCACGAAGCCGCGCCTTCAGAGAAGGTCACGGTGTTGCAGGAACAATTGCTGAAAAACGTTCCAGGCAAAAAAGCCATGATGCTGACCGTCAACTATGCCCCCGGCCAAGCGTCCATTGCCCACAAACACGAAGGCACGGCCATGGCCTATGTGCTGGAAGGCGCCATCACCTCCCAGGTCAAGGGCGAGCCGGCGAAGACCTACAAGGCCGGGGAGTTCTGGTATGAAGCGGCGGGTTCCGAGCACCTGGTGTCGAAAAACGCCAGCACGAGCCAACCGGCGAAATTGCTGGTGTTCATGGTGATGGGAGAGGATGAAGCGGTATTGATACCGCTGAAAAACTAACAGTCGCACTACAAGCCATCCTGTGGGAGCGAGCTTGCTCGCGATGGCGGTGTATCAGTCAAGTTCAATGTCGCTGACCCACCGCTATCGCGAGCAAGCTCGCTCCCACAAGGGTCCACAGTGAATCTTTAAAGCCAAAAAAAAAGCCCCGCATCTCTCAATGCGGGGCTTTTTCATTCAACGCCGGATCAGTCGGGCACCTTGACCGCCTGACCACTCAACGCCAGGTCCAGCAGTTCGCGGTTGGCGACCGCATACATGGCATAGTCGGTACCGCTGGCGGCACGGATGTCCACCAGCATGGCGCGCCAGCGCTCGACCATTTCGTGATGCTGCTCAAGCCACAGCGCCAGGCGGGTTTCCACGTCCTGGGAACCGTCGCCCTCTTGCAGAACCGAGATGGTGATCGCCCGTTGCTGCCAGTCGACGTCATCGCGGAACGCTTCACGGGCCAGGGCCTGCCAGTTGTTTTCCACCGGCAGTGCGCTGATCTGTTGCAGGTACCAGGTGATGTCCAGGGCACTGCCCACGGCGAAGTAAGCCTTGGCCACATCGGCGGCGTTCTGGCCGGTGACGTCGGACGCCTCGATGATCGGCAGCAAGGTGTACAGGTGCGTGGTACCGGCAACCATGCGCGCCAGCAACTCCGGCACGCCAGCGGCCACATAGGCCTGGTAACGGGTCTGCCAGCCTTCACGGGTCGGACCTTCCAGCAGTTCGTCGAGCTTGAGGCCCAACGCGGCCAGGTGCGGACCGAAGTGAGCGACGTCACGAGCCGCGTTCTGCTCGTTGCGACGGCTGCGCAGGAACCAGCGCGTAGCGCGACGGCCCAGGCGCATCAGCTCGTCCATCAGCTCCAGTTGCACGTCGGCCGAGACCTGGTGATCCAGGGCTTCGATCTGCCGGAACCAGTGCGGGAGGTGGAAGATATCGCGCACGATCACATAGGCACCGGCCACGTTCGCCGGGCTCATGCCCGTCGACTCCTTGAGCCGTTGAACGAAGGTGATACCCATGTGGTTGACCAGGTCGTTGGCGATCTGGGTGCTGACGATCTCGCGCTTCAGGCGATGGCGACGCATGGCCTCGGAGAACTTGCTCACCAGCGTCGGCGGGAACGCGGTTTCCATGTCACGGGTCAGGTAATCGTCGTCCGGTACCAGGGAGTTGAGCAGCGCTTCCTTGAGGTCGATCTTGCTATAGGAGATCAGTACCGACAGTTCGGCACGGGTCAGGCCGTGGCCCGCCGCGACACGTTCGGCCAGTTGTTCTTCAGTCGGCAGGAACTCGATGGCGCGGTCCAGCTTGCCCCGGGCTTCCAGATCGTTCATCAGGCGCTTGTATTCGGCGATCCGCACGAAGGCGCGGCGTGCCGCCAGGGACAGGGCCTGGGTCTGCTTGTAGTTGTTGCCCAACACCAGGCCACCGACTTCGTCGGTCATGCTCGCCAGCAACTGGTTGCGTTGCTTGTCGGTCATGTCGCCGGCCTGCACCACTTCGTTGAGCAGGATCTTGATGTTCACTTCGTGGTCGGAGCAGTCCACGCCGCCCGCGTTGTCGATGAAGTCGGTGTTGGAACCGCCACCATTGAGGCCGAACTCGACGCGACCCAGTTGGGTCATGCCCAGGTTTCCGCCCTCGCCCACGACCTTGCAGCGCAGTTCGTTGCCGTTCACACGCAGCGCATCGTTGGCCTTGTCGCCGACATCGGCGTGGCTTTCGGTGCTGGCCTTGACGTAGGTGCCGATACCGCCGTTCCACAACAGGTCCACCGGCGCCTTGAGCAAGGCGTTGAGCAACTCGGTCGGGGTCAGTTTGTCGGCCGTGATGTCGAAGCGTTCTTTCATCTGCGGCGAGATGGCGATGCTCTTCGCGCTGCGCGAGAAGATACCGCCGCCTTCGGACATGATGCTGGTGTCGTAGTCGGTCCAGGCCGAACGCGGCAGGTCGAACAGACGCTTGCGCTCGGCAAAGCTGTTGGCAGGCTCCGGGTTCGGGTCGATGAAGATGTGCAGGTGGTTGAAGGCCGCGACCAGTTGCAGCTTGTCGGACATCAACAAGCCGTTGCCGAACACGTCGCCGGCCATGTCGCCGACGCCGACCACGGTGATGCTGTCTTCCTGGACATTGATGCCGCGCTCGCGGAAGTGGCGCTGCACGCCGACCCACGCGCCCTTGGCGGTGATGCCCATTTTCTTGTGGTCGTAGCCGGCCGAACCGCCGGAGGCGAACGCATCGCCCAGCCAGAAGCCGTAGTCGATGGCGATGCCGTTGGCGATGTCGGAGAAGGTCGCAGTGCCCTTGTCCGCCGCGACCACCAGGTACGGGTCATCGTCGTCATGGCGCACGACGTTGGCCGGCGGTACCAGCGCGCCGTCCTTCAGGTTGTCGGTGATGTCCAACAGGCCCGAGATGAAGATGCGGTAGCAGGCGATGCCTTCGGCCGCGATCTCGTCCCGGCTGCCGCCCAGCGGCAGGCGACGTGGCAGGAAACCGCCCTTGGCGCCCACCGGCACGATCACCGAGTTCTTCACTTGCTGGGCTTTTACCAGGCCCAGCACTTCGGTGCGGTAGTCTTCTTCACGGTCGGACCAGCGCAGGCCACCGCGGGCAACGTTGCCGAAGCGCAGGTGCACGCCTTCGACCCGTGGCGAGTAGACGAAGATCTCGAACTTCGGTACGGGCTTGGGCAGTTCCGGGATCAGGTGCGGGTTGAACTTGAAGCTGAAGTAGGACTTGTTCTGGCCGTTGGCGTCGGTCTGGTAGAAGTTGGTCCGCAGGGTGGCCTTGATCAGGTCCAGGTAGCGACGCAGGATGCGGTCTTCGTTGAGCACCTGGACGTCGTCCAGGGCCGAGAGGATCGCCTGCTCCAAGCGCAGTTGCTTGTCTTCCAGGTCATCGCCGCTGAGCTTGCGCGCCAGGTAGAAGCGGGTCTTGAACAACCGGGTCAGCTCGCGAGCGATGTCGGTGTGGTTGTTCAGGGTGCTGGCGATATAACCCAGGTCGAAGCCCAGGCGGATCTGCTTCAGGTAACGGGCGTAGGCACGCAGCAGCGCCACGTCGCGCCATGGCAGGCCGGCGGTCAGCACCAGGCGGTTGAACGCATCGTTCTCGGCATCGCCACGCACGATGTGGACGAAGGCGTCCTGCAAGGTGTCGTTGAGTTGCTGGATGTCCAGGTCCAGGCCTTCGGCGGCGGTGAACGCGAAATCATGAATCCAGAACTCGCGGCCGTTGGTGTGGCGCAGGCGATACGGGAATTCACCCAGCACGCGCAGGCCGAGGTTTTCCAGGATCGGCAGCACGTCGGACAGCGCCAGCGGCGTGTCGGCGTGATACAGCTTGCAGTGCAGCTCGCGCTGGCCGGAGACCTGGCCCAGCGGCTGGTAGAAGCTCATGACCAGCGGGTTCTTTTCGTTCAGGTTCAGCAGGTGCTGCATGTCGACCACGGCCGAGTGCGCGGCAAAGCGCTCGCGGTAGCCGGCCGGGAAGCCTTTCGGGAAATCCGACAGCACGTTGGTGCCCTGGGCTTCGCCGAAGCTTTCGATGACCAGGCTGGCGTAGTCGTCCTTCCAGCTGCGGCAAGCCTGCACGACTTCTTTTTCCAGCAGCAGCGGGTCGATGTCCAGGCGGTTCTTCGGGTCCACCCGCAGGATCAACTGCACACGGGCCAGTACGGATTCGGAGAAGAAGGTCCAGAACTCGCAGTCCGAGGCCTTCAGGCGATCCATCAGCACTTGCTGGATCTTCTGGCGCACTTCGGTGGAATAGATGTCACGTGGCACGTAGGCCAGGCAGTAGCAGAAACGGCCATACGGGTCTTTGCGCAGGAACACGCGGATCTTGTTGCGTTCCTGGATCTGCACGATGGACATGACAGTGCTGAACAGCTCGTCCACCGGGGTCTGGAACAGGTCGTCACGGGGCAGCACTTCGACCACCTGGGCCAGTTCCTTGCCCAGGTGCGCCTTGGCCTGGAAGCCCGAGCGACGCTCGATTTCCGCGACCTTGCGACGGATGTACGGGATGACCCGCACGCTCTCGCCATACACCGAAGAGGTGTACAGGCCCATGAAACGGCATTCCTTGATGACCTTGCCGCTGGCGTCGATTTCGCGGATCGACACGTAGTCCGGGTAGGCCGGACGGTGCACGCGGCTCGGGTGCGCGGCCTTGGCGAACGACAACAGCGTCGGTTCGCGCAGGTAGGCGACGGCGTAGTCTTCGATGCGCAGGTCTTCGGCGGTCAGGCCGGCGCGCAGCAATTTGGTCAGGCCGAGGAACGAATCGGGGTCGTATTCGATGTGACCGCCGTCGGCCTCATCGCGCACCACGAACTCTTCGTAGCCCAGGAAGGTGAAGTGGTTACCCACCAGCCATTCCAGGAAGCTCTTGATCTCGCTCTTTTCATCAGCGTCGATGGCGTAGGCGCTGCTGTCCAGGCTGTCGAGGATTTCCTGGACCTTGGCTTTCATCGGTTCGAAATCAGCCACGGCCACGCGCACTTCGCCCAGCACTTGCTCAAGTTCCTTGCTCAGGACGTTGAGTTCGGCGGCGTTGGCGCAACGGTCGATTTCCAGGTACATCAACGACTCTTGCAGGATGTCGTCGCCCTGGGTGCCTTTTGGCAGGATTTCCAGCAACTCGCCCTTGCTGCCGCGACGCACGCTCAGCACAGTGGTTTGCAGGGTATGGATGCTGTAGCCGCGACGGTTCAGCTCGGTGCGGACCGAGTCCACCAGGAACGGCAGGTCGTGGTGCAACACTTCCACGGCCGTGTGGGTCGACTGCCAGCCGTGGCGTTCGTAATCGGGGTTGTAGACGCGCACCTGTGGTTGCGTGTGATCGAAGCGCTCAAGCAGGCGCCAGGCAGACAGGGTGCAGCCGGCGAGGTCGGACAACCGGCGCTGGGTAAGTTCATCGAGGGAAATGATGCCGAAGAATTGTTCAGCGAACAGCGCCACTTGTGGCAGTGCCTGTTCACTGATGTGCTGCGCCAGTGCCGCTTGCAGTTGGTGCTGGAAGTCGGCTTTGCTGGCTGCGGTGAAGAACGCCATCTGTGGTACTCCGCTTGGGCTTGTTATTGATTGAAGCGTCGCGTGCAACCCCTGCGGGGCTGTCGGCCATCCCGTTCCTGATTCTCGGGCAGAGGAAACAGGATGACAGGTGGGTGAAGCTGGACAGGACCCGCAGGTCACATCCTTTTCCATGTAATTTCATGTCATGGACACCTGCCAAAACCACCCTGGGGTGGCCTTGGCAGGTGCACATCCGTTGCGCAGCTTAACGAGTGCGACAACCTGCCTGCTTGCAGCGCTGCGACATATTCGGTCATCGGCTAGCTAAACAGCCGGTACGCACCGAACAACCCTAGCAGGCTGGGGGCCAAACGGCACCCCGAGGCGGTAAACCAGCAGAAAATCCTTCGGGCTGGCAGAATCCACTTTTTGCACCCCGCAGGTGCACTCGATCCTGGAGCCATCACCATGCAAATGACCACCGCCCTTCTGATCGCCAACCCGTGTGATGAAGAAGAAGACAACATGGCCATGCTCTGCTGCCACAGCGCCCAGGGCGAAATGTTCCTGATGACGCGCTACCCCGACGAAGACGAACTGGAAATCGCCCTCGATGGAGAGCCTTCGACACTGGACGGCGTCAAGGTCACCCTCAGCCCGACCCGCTTGCTGATTGAAATTGCCCCGGCGGATGCCGATGCGCTCAACGGCGACGATGTGCTGGAGATCACCCACGACACCGATACGGCGGACTTGGCGGAAGTGGAACTGACGCTGCAGAACATCCTCAAGGGGACGGGGACCTATATAAGCCAGCTCTGAGATCCGGACACGAACACGCTCCTGTGGCGAGAAATCACTGCATCCGCCTTTATCCGTCTTTCTTCACGAGATTGCCATCGGCGTCATAAACCAGGTACTCGTAACTGTTATTCGGATCCCTCACGTAATAACGAGCCTCATTGCCGTTATCCGGCACGTCCAGGCTGGTGTAGGACCCCAGTTCCTTGATCACCTTGTTGTCCCGACTGATCAAGACCAGGCCGGAACCACCATCGGCCCGGATGGCCGCGGCGTAGTGGGTCTGGAACGCGCTGATCTGGTTGTAATCCAGCGGGACCTGCAACCTGCCCGCCAGATCGATGGCACCGTAGCTGCCATCGCGTCCGACCACCGCCATGCCGTTGGAAAACGGCGTCACTTCGTCATATGGCAGCTTGATGGGTAGCCGCGCGCCCTGGCGATCGATAAAAGCGAATTTCCGGCTTTTAGTGTCCTGCACCAGCAGCGGTTGTTGCCCGACAAACCGGCCTATCACGTTGTCACCCTGAGGGTTGATCCGTTTACCTTGCAGGTCGAACACGTCTTGACGACTCCGATCGGCGGAGCTGGCGTAGAGCAACCCCTCGCGGTACTCGATGCCCGAGAACTGCGTCGGTAGGATCTCTTTGCCGTCCAGGGTATAGGCGCCGTACAGGCCTTCCATGACATCGGTTCGCTTGCCGAGACGGGCGATGAACACGTTATCGGTCACAGTAGGGTTGACGAATTTCATCGGCAACACGAAACGATGACGCTTGGCATCATAGAGCCCGTAAGGGCCGTTGGTTTCGCGCTCCACCAACAGCAGGCCATTGCTCAACGCCTCGGTGATGTATTCGAACGGCAGGTCTACGAGTTTGTTGCTACCAGCGGGGAAGTAGGCGAGCTGGCTGCGCAACGCCTGCCACTCCGACTCCGGGTCGATGGACTTCTCCGGGGAAAACAACGTGTAGGTATCGGCCATCTGGCTATCTTGCACCTGCACCCAACGGGGCTTGATCAACCACTGGCCAGCCTGATCGATGAAGCCGTAGCGCTCGGCGTTCCGGTCCAGGGCGATGTAACGCGCTTGCGCTGCAAGGACGTTGTCGACCTGGGCGAACTCAACGGTGTTGTCTTCCATCGGATCGAGCACATGGATGACGATACGTTGCGGGGTGGCCTCGAATCGATAGTCGACCTCGGTGTTTTTCAACGGCCCCACCTGAGCGGCCAGCGCCTCGGTCAAGCGCTGCAATTGCTGTTGCACCGCCTGGCCGGTCTTGAGCTGCTTGAGATCGTCCTTGGTCTGCAACAGCGCGTTGTAATACGCATGCAACGCCGCGATATCGCCATCGGAGGGGAACGCCCGGGAGTTGTTACCGTTGCTGTAGAGCGCCCTGCCCGCGTCATCCAGCCCCTGCACCACGAAGGTCGACAATTTCGGTGTACTCAACCGCACGGACGCGCTGTCATCACCCAGGGCAGTGAGCTGGAAGGACTGACCGCCGTCCAGGGTCACTTTCGGGTGATCCTTGTCCAGTACCACTTGCTTGAACGCCGGGTAGCTGCGGTAAGCGACCGTCAGGCCGAGACTCGCCAGGGATTTGTTCACCGACAGGGCGAAGGCGTCATGGGACGAGATCGTGTCGTCGGACTCGACCTGGGGCGACACCTTGAGCTCGGCGAAGGTTGTTTCGCTGCCATCGCGAAAACGCAGGCGCTGCGGCAGGTACTGCTCGGCCGCCGGCTCCTCCGGCGTGGCGGCGCGCTTCCAGAGCGGATCGAGGCGGCTGGTATCGAGCCGCACCTCGGAACCCTCGGCAAACAACCGCTGGGTAAAACGCAAGCCTTGAATCGACGCCAGCTCAGCTTTCAGTTGCGCGCTGGTGAACGGGACAAACAGCGGCTCGTATTGCAATGGCTGCTCGTCGTCGGGCTCGCTCGTCGAAAGGGTCAGGCTCAATTGCGCGTCGCTGATCAGCTCCAGGGACCTGAGGGTTTCACCGGTGTCCTGAATCAAGTAATTGAGGCGTTTTTCCACCTCGGGCGCTGCCAGCGTACCGATGTCTTCCATGCCCCCTTCGTTCAGTTGCTCGGCGGCGAAACCTTCATCTACCGGCGCGCCGCTGTGGCGTAACAGGTAATAGGATGCACAGCCCACCACCAACAAGGTCACACTCAGTATCGACAGCAATCTCAAACGAGGCTGGGTAAAATTCATGGTGGTTTTCGGCAGTCAAAGGGCTGGGGAGACAGGCAGCTAACCACACGGCCTTGCGCGCTGCAAATCGCCTGGGTGGCCCGGTTCTGATGAAGACCTGTCTGGATCGTCGCCCCTGTGCGACGCAAGCGAACCACCGCTGGTCGTGCCTGCGACACGTCGCCCTTGACGACCGATTGGGTTCTGGTGTTTCCTGAAACCGGTTTCAGAGCCACTAATAAATCCAATAAGCAGGTTTCAATCCGTGACTTCTTTCTCCGCCGCCCAGCGCAACCGCGTGACCATGCTCGACGTCGCCGAACGCGCCGGGGTCTCCAAAGCCAGTGTCTCGCGTTTCATTGGCGAAGACCGGGCCCTGCTCTCCGAGGCCATCGCCCGGCGCATCGAGCAGGCCATCAGCGAGCTGGGCTACCGGCCGAACCAGATGGCCCGCGGCCTCAAGCGCGGGCGCACACGCCTGATCGGCATGCTGGTGGCCGATATCCGCAACCCTTATTCGATTGCCGTAATGCATGGCGTGGAAACCGCCTGTCGTCGCCATGGCTATAGCCTGGTGGTGTGCAACACCGACCGCGACGACGAGCAGGAACGCCAGCACCTGGCGCTGCTGCGCGCCTACAACATCGAAGGGCTGATCGTGAACACCTTGGGTCACCACCGTGACGAACTGTTCGAACTGCGCAGCGAAATGCCCCTGGTCCTGGTGGATCGCAAGGTCGATCGGCTCGACAGCGACCTGGTCGGGCTGGACAACCCGGCGGCCATCGAAATGGCCCTCGATCACCTCGAACAACGGGGCTACCGCGATCTGTTGCTGGTGACAGAACCGTTCGACGGCACCAGTTCGCGAATCGAGCGGGTCGAGAGTTTCAAGGCTGGTATCCAACGGCGGCCTGCCCTGGCCGGCACCGTGGTGGAAACCTCTGATCAGTTGACCACGCGTATCAAGGCCTTTCTTGCCCAGCCTGGCCATGGCCCCAAGGCGTTGTTCTGCGCCAATGGCATTGCCGCCCTGGCCGCCACGACGGTGTTGCGCGAGCTGGGTTGCCGCTTGTTCGACGACGTGGGCCTGATCGCCCTCGATGACTTGGATTGGTACCCCTTGGTGGGCAGCGGCATCACGGCCCTGGCCCAACCGACAGCGCAGATCGGCGCCAGCGCGTTCGAATGCCTGCTCAAGCGCTTGCGCGGTGACAACGGGCCGGTGCGGACCCTGGATTTTGCGGCGCGGTTGATTGAGCGTGGGTCGACGCTTGGGAATGGTCGGTGATGGTGAGGGCCCTATCGCGAGCAAGCTCGCTCCCACACGGGATCTGTGGCGCACTGAAGATCCCTGTGGGAGCGAGCTTGCTCGCGATGAGGCCCTAAAACACACCCCCTTTTTTTTGAATAAAACTGAAACCGGTTTCAGAGGTACAACAACAATGCACAACCCACCCGTCTCCATCAGTCTTTCCAGCTACGGCGCCGACCTGGTGCGGCAGCATGGCCAAGGCCGCTTCATCGATCTGTTGGCCGCCGCCGGTGCCTCGCGCATCGAATGGCGCGAAGAATTGCTCACCACCGAACAGCCCGCTGAACTGGCCGCCGCTGCCCGGGCCCAGGGGCTGCAGAGTATTTTTTCGTCGCCCCTGGAACTGTGGCTCGCCGGCCAGTCCAGGCCCAACCCAGCCCTGGCGCTGGCCCTGCAACGCGGCGAGGCGTTCGGTTCGACCTGGCTGAAAGTCTCCCTCGGGCATTTCACCGACTCCAATGACTTGTCGGCACTGGCCCAGGTGCTCGCCGCCAGCCCGGTGCAACTGCTGGTGGAAAACGACCAGACCTTGCAGGGCGGGCGAATCGAACCGCTGCAACGATTCTTCACCGCAGTGGAGCACCAGGCGCTGCCCGTCGCCATGACCTTCGACATTGGCAACTGGCAATGGCAGGACCAATCGGCCGCCGTGGCCGCCCGCCAGCTCGGACGCTATGTGGCGTATGTGCACTGCAAGGCCGTGGCCCGGCGCGCCGACGGCAAACTCGTCGCCGTGCCTCCGGCCATGACCGACCTGCACGAGTGGGAACAACTGCTCAAGCACATGCCCGCCCGCGTGATGCGCGCCGCCGAATACCCGCTGCAAGACGATGACCTGCTGCAATTGACCGCCCACCATGTCGCCACCCTGTCCCGCCTCGGGCAATCGCGCCAGGAGCCTGCCCATGTCTGAATTCGATGTGTTGTCGTTCGGCGAAACCATGGCCATGCTGGTGGCGGATCAGCGCGGTGACCTGGCCAGCGTCGACCAGTTTCACAAGCGCATTGCGGGGGCCGACAGCAACGTGGCCATCGGTCTGTCACGGCTGGGCTTCAAGGTCGCGTGGCTGAGCCGGGTCGGCGCCGACTCCCTGGGGCGCTTCGTGACGCAGACCCTGGAAAACGAGGGCCTGGATTGTCGCCACGTGGCGGTCGACCCGGAGCACCCCACCGGCTTCCAGTTCAAGTCCCTTACCGTCGATGGCAGCGACCCGCAAGTCGAGTATTTCCGGCGCAGCTCGGCGGCCAGTCATCTGTCGATCGGCTCCATCGCGCCAGCGCTGCTTGACGCCCGTCACGTGCACGCCACCGGCATCGTCCCGGCGCTGTCGGGCACGGCCCGCGAGATGTCCTTTGAATTGATGAGCCGTATGCGCGCGGCCGGCCGCAGCCTGTCGTTCGACCCCAACCTGAGGCCAAGCCTTTGGGGCAGCGAGTCGACGATGATCACTGCAATCAATCGCCTCGCCGCCCTCGCCCACTGGGTCTTGCCGGGACTCGGCGAAGGCCGGCTGCTGACCGGCTTCGACGACCCGGCCGACATCGCCGCGTTCTACCTGGACCAAGGTGTCGAACTCGTCGTGATCAAGCTCGGCGCGGACGGCGCCTATTACCGCACAGCGCTGGACCAGGGCGTCATCCCCGGCGTGCCGGTGGCCCAAGTGGTGGACACCGTGGGCGCCGGTGATGGCTTCGCCGTGGGCCTGATCAGCGCATTGCTCGAAGGCCGGGCCATCACCGAGGCCGTGCAGCGCGCCAACTGGATTGGCAGCCGCGCGGTGCAGAGCCGTGGAGACATGGAGGGATTACCGACTCGCATTGAGTTGTTGGCTGAATTTGAAACCGCCGATCGCGAGCAAGCTCGCTCCCACATGGCATCGAGTTAACCCCCTGTGGGAGCGAGCTTGCTCGCGATAGAAGCCACCGCCAAAAACACCTGCTGCAAACAAAAACAACAAGCTCAGGAGTCAACGACATGCAAACGCTCAACCTCGCCACCCGCCGCTGGTGGTACATCATGCCCATCGTCTTCATCACCTACAGCCTGGCCTACCTCGACCGGGCCAACTATGGATTTGCCGCCGCCTCGGGCATGGCCAAGGACCTGATGATCACCCCAGGGCTTTCGTCGCTGCTGGGCGCCCTGTTTTTCCTCGGCTACTTTTTCTTCCAGGTCCCGGGGGCGATCTACGCGCAAAAGCACAGCGTGAAGAAGCTGATCTTCGTCAGCCTGATCCTCTGGGGTTCGCTGGCTACCCTGACGGGCGTGGTCTCCAATGCCTACTGGCTGATTGTGATCCGCTTCATGCTCGGGGTGGTCGAGGCCGCGGTGATGCCGGCAATGCTGGTGTACCTGTGCCACTGGTTCACCCGGGCCGAACGCTCGCGCGCCAATACCTTCCTGATCCTCGGCAACCCGGTGACCATGCTGTGGATGTCCGTGGTCTCGGGTTACCTGGTGCAGCGATTCGACTGGCGCTGGATGTTCATCATCGAGGGCCTGCCGGCGGTACTCTGGGCCTTTGTCTGGTGGCGCCTGGCCGATGATCGCCCGGCCCAGGCCAAGTGGCTCAGCGACCAGGAAAAACATGATCTGGAAAGTGCCTTGGCGGCCGAACAGGTCGGCATCAAGGCGGTGAAGAACTACGCCGAAGCCTTCCGCTCTCCCAAGGTGATCATCCTGGCGTTGCAGTTTTTCTGCTGGAGCATCGGCGTCTACGGGTTTGTGCTGTGGTTGCCGTCGATCCTCAAGGCCGGCCTGCAGATGAACATGGTCGAGGCCGGGTGGCTGTCGTCCTTGCCGTACCTGGCGGCGGTGATCGGCATGCTGGTGGTGTCCTGGGCGTCGGACAAGGCGCAGAAGCGCAAGCGTTTTGTCTGGCCGCCGCTGCTGATCGCCTCCATCGCGTTCTACGCCTCCTACCTGCTGGGGGCCGAGCACTTCTGGTGGTCCTATGGCTTGCTGGTGGTCGCCGGCGCTTGCATGTATGCGCCCTACGGTCCGTTCTTCGCCATCGTTCCGGAGATCCTCCCGGCCAATGTCGCCGGCGGCGCCATGGCGTTGATCAACAGCATGGGCGCGTTGGGTTCGTTCGGCGGTTCGTACCTGGTGGGCTACCTCAACGGCACCACCGGCTCCCCTGGCATGTCCTTCCTGCTGATGAGCGGCGCCTTGCTGCTGTCGGTCGTGCTGACCCTCGCCCTCAAGCCCGGCGCCAGCGACCGGACCGTCTCCCACTCCGCGACGCCGAGCCCGGCGCCCGCCCGTTCCTGAATCGAGACCCCTCCCATGAAAAAGCACGTGGTGTTGTACAAAGCGCTGTCACCTCAATTGATGGCTCGCCTGCAAGCCCAGGCCCAAGTCACGCTCATCGAACGCCTCGATGCCCAGGGCCTGGCACAACTGCGCGACGCCCTGCCCACGGCCCACGGCCTGCTGGGCGCCAGCCTCAAGCTGGATGCGGCGCTGCTGGACCTGGCGCCGAACCTGCAAGCCATCGCCAGCGTCTCGGTGGGGGTCGATAACTACGACATCGACTACCTGACTGAACGTCGGATCCTGCTGACCAATACCCCGGACGTGCTCACCGAAACCACCGCGGACACCGGTTTCGCCCTGATCCTGGCAACCGCCCGGCGCGTGGTGGAACTGGCCAATCTGGTGCGCAGCGGCGGCTGGCAACAGAGCATCGGCCCCCGGCATTTCGGCACCGACGTCCATGGCAAGACCCTGGGCATCATCGGCATGGGGCGCATCGGCGAAGCCTTGGCCCAGCGCGGGCACTTCGGCTTCGGCATGCCGGTGCTCTACCACAGCCATTCGCCCAAGCCCGCGGTCGAGCAACGTTTCGGTGCGCGTTACTGCAGTCTCGAAACATTGTTGCAGCAGGCGGACTTCGTTTGCCTGACCTTGCCCTTGACGGCTGAAACCCAAGGGCTGATCGATGCGCAGGCGTTTGCCCGAATGCGTCCCGAGACCCTCTTCATCAATATCTCCCGAGGCAAAGTGGTGGACGAAGTGGCACTGATCGACGCCCTGCGCAACAAACAGATCCGTGGCGCGGGACTGGACGTCTTCGAGCGCGAACCCTTGAATGCCGATTCGCCGCTGTTGCAGATGGACAACGTGGTAGCGACACCGCACATGGGCTCGGCCACCCACGAGACCCGGGAAGCGATGGCGCGCTGTGCGGTGGACAATCTGCTGGCGGCATTGGCGGGGGAGCGACCGGAGAACCTGGTGAATTTGGGGGTGTGGGAAGGCTGAGCTATTCACCGCTAATCCCTGTGGGAGCTGAGCTTGCTCGCGATAGCGGTGGGTCGGCTACATTGAAGTTGAATGTACCGTCGTCATCGCGAGCAAGCTCGGCTCCCACAATGGATTCGTGGTGTTCCTTGCTCCTGCGTCCACCGCCAATCCCCTGTGGGAGCTGAGCTTGCTCGCGATGGCGGTGGGTCAGGCTCCATCTATGTTGGATATTGCGCCGCCATCGCGAGCAGCTCGGCTCCCACAGGTTCTGCGGCTTGCCCAGGATTTAAGGAATGCCACAAGGGCTATGTCGGCTGACGGGTTTCGATGTTGTCCAGTGCACGGTTCGCCAGCAGGCTGCCCAGTTCGATCAGTTGCTGAATGCCCAGGAGGAAATGCCGGCGTGAACCGTCCAGGTCGAAAGCCAGATCATTGACCATGGCATTGGCCGAAGCCAGGGTTTCGCTGAGGTTGGCAAGCAGGCTTTCGGTGTCGATGTCTTTGTTGACGGTGAAGAGTTGGCCGGGAGCAGGTTCTGCTTCGGATTTGTCCGGCTTGGGGTTCAGGTAATGGTCGAGGACTCGGTCGGTGACTTCGTCGTGTTTCTGGGACTTGGTTTTTGGACGCGGTGACGTTGGATCGGTGTTCGGTGGGTTCGGGGTTACTTTGAACATGAATGAATCTCCAAATCAGAAAAAGGAGACCATCAACCTCGCTACCAAACGAAGGTGGCGGCCATACGCGGGTTGGTAGACCGGTGACTTGGAGAACCGGCGCGTCCGAAGACGCCCTGCGCATGACCGCCATAAAACAGATACCAAAAAGGCCTCTGTTACAGGGGCTGTGCGACAAGTCAAAAGCCGGGCTACCAAACCCGATCGCTGATTCATCAGCGACCCGGAAACGATAGAACCTGCCTCCCAAGCGCACAAGCCGGCGAATTCTGGCGCAGTTGTAGGCAACGGCGCAAGACAACGTAGCCTGTTCCAGAGCACTCCTACATCCCGATAAACACCCCTTCACTTTGTGAGTGCTTCGCACTGGAGCGCCAGCCCGGTCAAGCGGGAGCAAGCTCCCTCCCACGGGGTAAGTGCGCCTGTCCGGGTGGGATTCATGGCAAGCAAACCCACCTCACAATCTTTCCAAGCCGATCACAATTCACACGGCCAATCAAAATCCCGTTAGTCGCCACCCCCCGCCATGCATTAAAGTAACGCCCCCAGCCCCGGCGTTATCCGAACGCCTGGGGCCACCCTTTCCAGGAACAGTCACCGATGGAACATCGTGAAGCGCTGCTTGCGCTGCGAACCTTTCTTTCAACGCAGATTCTCGGCCAGGAAAAACTCATCGAGCGTCTGCTCATCGCTTTGCTCGCCGACGGTCATATGCTGGTGGAAGGCGCGCCTGGGCTGGCCAAGACCAAGGCCATCAAAGAGCTGGCCGAGGGCATCGAAGCGCAGTTCCATCGTATCCAGTTCACCCCTGACCTGCTGCCCGCGGACATTACCGGCACGGAAATCTACCGGCCGGAAACCGGCAGTTTCGTGTTCCAGCAAGGGCCGATTTTCCATAACCTGGTGTTGGCGGACGAAATCAACCGCGCCCCGGCCAAGGTCCAGTCGGCCCTGCTCGAAGCCATGGCCGAGCGCCAGGTCAGCGTCGGGCGCAGCACGTATGAACTGTCGCCGCTGTTCCTGGTGATGGCCACGCAGAACCCGATCGAGCAGGAAGGCACCTACCCGCTGCCCGAAGCCCAGCTCGACCGGTTCCTGATGCACGTCAAGATCGGTTTTCCCGATGCCGCCGTGGAACGCCGCATCCTGCAGCAGGCCCGGGGTGAAGCGCTGAACGGCGAGACCAAGCCCGAGCGCCGCGTGAGCCAGCAGGCGATCTTCTCCGCACGCAAGGAAATCCTCGGGTTGTACATGGCCGACGCCGTGGAGGAGTACCTGGTGCAACTGATCATGGCCACCCGCAACCCGGCCAAGTTCGATCCGGAAATGGCCGAATGGATCGCCTACGGTGCCAGTCCGCGGGGTTCCATCGCCCTTGACCGCTGCGCCCGTGCCCATGCCTGGCTGGCCGGGCGCGACTTTGTCAGCCCGGAAGATATCCAGGCCGTGCTGTTCGACGTGCTGCGCCATCGCATCATCCTGTCGTTCGAAGCCGAGGCCGCCGGCATCGACCAGGACCGGGTCGTGCAGCGAATTCTCGACGTCGTCGCTGTCGCTTGAGCATGAGTCATGAATAACCCCCTGGCGCCCGCACCGGGCATCCGCGTCAGCCTTTCGGAGCTGATCGAGATGCGCCATCGAGTGCGCGAGGTGCAACTGTTCTCGACACCGGGCCAGCGCAGCCCGCTGATCGGCCTGCACCACTCCAAGCTGCGCGGGCGCGGGGTGGATTTCGACCAGGTGCGGGTCTACCAGGCCGGCGACGACGTGCGCACCATTGACTGGCGCGTCACCGCCCGGACCCAGGAGCCCCACACCAAGCTGTTCCACGAAGAGCGGGAACGGCCGATCTTCATCATGATCGAGCAAAGCCACCGGCTGTTCTTCGGCTCGGGGCTGATGTTCAAGTCGGTACTCGCCGCCCAGGCCGCCAGCCTGATCGGCTGGGCCGCGCTGGGGCACAACGACCGGGTTGGCGGCCTGGTGTTCGGTAACAACACCCATTACGAAGTCAAGCCACGGCGCAGCAAACAGAGCCTGTTGCAATTGCTCAACCGGCTGGTGCGGGTCAATCAGTCACTGCACACCGAGGGCGAGCCGGACCGCGACTCGTTCGGCATTGCCCTGCGTCGGGCCCGGGAAGTGCTGCGGCCCGGCAGCCTGGTGATCGTGATTTGCGACGAGCGTGCGTTGTCCGACAGCGCCGAACAACAACTGAGCCTGCTGTCGCGTCATTGCGACCTGTTGCTGCTGCCGCTGTCGGACCCGCTCGATCACGCCTTGCCCGCCGCCGGTTTGCTGCGTTTCGCCCAGCGTGGCGCGCAGTTGGAGCTCGACACCCTGAATTTCGAACTGCGCCAGGCCTATCGCGCCCAGGCCGAGGCACGCCAGGCGCGTTGGGAATTGCTGGCGCAAAAGCTGCGAATCCTGATGATGCCCCTGAGTACCCAGGGCGACATGGTCGAGCAGCTACGCGAATACCTGAACCCCAAGCGGGCCGGGAAAAGCCGATGAGCAGCCTCGATCAATTGCAGCCGCTGATGGCGCCACCGCCCATTGGCTTCTGGCCGCCCGCACCGGGCTGGTGGTTGCTACTGCTGATGTTGCCGTTGCTGGGCCTGGGGCTGTGGCAATTGCGCCGGTTCATTCCCGCCAAGCGTACCGCCGACCGCAGCGAGCAACCCCTGGACCCGGTGCGCCTGGCCGCCCTGGCCGAACTCGCCCGGCTGCCCAAGCCCTACGACGGCGCGCCGGCCGGTGCCTGGTTGCAGCAACTCAACGGGCTGCTCAAGCGCCTGTGTCGCAACCACTACCCCTACAGCCAGAGCCACACCCTCAACGGGCGCAAATGGCTGGCCTTCCTGGACAACCGTTGCCCGGCCGCTGGCTTGACGCGCTGGATGGTGCTGGTGGAAGGCGCCTACAAGCCCGAATGCAAGCTCGATGACAAAGCCATCGCCGGCCTGACCCAGGCGGTCGAAATCTGGATTCGCAAACATGTTTGAATTCGCCTGGCCGTGGGTGTTCGCCCTGTTGCCGCTGCCCTGGCTGATGCGCCTGGTGCTGCCGGCGGCCGACAGCGGCGAGCCGGCGCTCAAGGTCAGCTTCCTCGGCGACCTGGAAGGCCTGGTGGGCCGTCGGGCCCGGGCCAATCTGCCGACCTGGCGGCAACAGGCGCCCTTTATCCTGATCTGGCTGCTGTTGCTGATCGCCGCTGCACGACCGCAGTGGCTGGGGGAACCGCTGCCCATTGCCGCCAGCGGTCGCGACCTGCTGGTGGCGGTGGACGTCTCGGGCTCCATGGACTTTCCCGACATGCAGTGGAAGGACGAAGACGTCAGTCGCCTCGCGCTGGTCCAGCACATGCTCGGGGATTTTCTCGAAGGCCGCGAAGGAGACCGGGTCGGCCTGATCCTGTTCGGCAGCCAGGCCTACTTGCAGGCACCGCTGACCTTCGACCGCCGCACCGTGCGTCGTTGGCTCGACGAGGCGCGCATCGGCATCGCCGGCAAGAATACCGCCATCGGCGACGCCATCGGCCTGGCCCTCAAGCGCCTGCGCCAGCGTCCGGCCCACAGTCGCGTACTGATCCTGGTCACCGACGGCGCCAACAACGGCGGCGAAATAGACCCGCTGACCGCCGCGCGGTTGGCCGCCGACGAAGGCGTGAAAATCTATCCGATCGGCATTGGTGCCGACCCGGAACAAAGTGGCACGGCGGGCTTCCTCGGCGTCAACCCGAGCCTGGACCTCGACGAGCCGACCCTCAAGGACATTGCCCAGGTCACGGGCGGTCGCTATTTTCGCGCCCAGGATGGCGAGCAATTGCTGGCGATCAAGACCACCCTCGACCAGCTCGAACCGGTGACCCAGCAACCGACCCAGGCACGCCCTGCCCTGGCGCTGTATCACTGGCCCCTGGCCGCTGCGCTGCTGTTGAGCATATTGCTGGTGGCCCGGGCGCGCTGGCCGGACAATCCACTGCAACGTCTGTTCAACCAGCCGCTGTTCCAACCGTCCCAACACACCGAGTGGCGCCAGCGGCTCAAGCGCCTGCGCTTGCGGAGGCGTCGATGATCGCCCTCTGGCCGCACTGGCTGCGCCCCTGGTTCGTGTTGCTGCTGCCGTTGCTGGGCTGGTTGCTTTGGCAACTGTGGCACCGGCAGAAACGGGTGGGCCGCTGGCAGATGATCCTGCCGCCGGCCTTTCATGCGGTACTGCTCAGTGGCGGCAGTGGTCGGGAAAGCCGGCTGCCGTGGATTGCCCTGGGCCTGGGCTGGCTGTTGATCGTGCTGGCGTTGCTGGGGCCAAGCTGGGCGCGGGTCGAACAGACCAGCCAGAAACCCGCCGATCCGCTGATAGTGATACTGGAACTGACCCCGGAAATGCTCGCCACCGATGTCCCGCCCACGCGCCTGGAACAGGCCCGGCGCAAGGTGCTGGACCTGTTGCAGAACCGTAGCGATGCCCAGACCGCGATCATCGTCTATGCCGGCAGCGCCCACACGCTGGTGCCGCTGTCCGACGATCTGGCCACCAGCACCAACCTGCTCGAAGCCCTCGCGCCGTCGATCATGCCCCAAAGCGGCCATCGCGCCGACCTGGCTGTTCATAAAGCCATGGCCCTGCTGGACCAGGGTGAACTCGGCCACGGTCGGATCCTGCTGATCGGTTCGTCGTTGAACGAGCAGGAACGTGAAGGCATCCGCCAGGTCCTGGACGGTTCCGCCACACAATGGCTGATGCTGGGCATCGGTACCCGCGAAGGCGCACCGGTGGCCCAGGAAGATGGCAGCTACCTCAAGGATGCCCAGGGTTCGATCCTGGTACCGCGCCTGGACAGCCCGGGCCTCAAGGCCTTCGCCAACGAGCTGGACGGCCGCTACCGACCGGCGCGGCTGGACGACAGCGACCTGCGCGGCCTGGGTCTGCTGGACGGTCCTCGCCATCTGCGCAGCGACGGCCAGACATTGCGCCTGGACACCTGGGCCGACCAGGGTTATTGGCTGCTCCTGCCCTTGTTGCTGCTGGCCGCTTGCGCCGGGCGTCGAGGCTGGCTGTTCTGCCTGCCGCTGCTGTTCATGTTGCCGCAAACCGGCCACGCTTTCGAATTCCAGGACCTGTGGTTGCGCCCCGACCAGCAGGGCCAGCACTTGCTCAAGCAAAAGCGCCCCGCCGAAGCCGCCGCCCACTTCGAAGACAGCCAATGGCAAGGCGTCGCCCTGTACGAAGCCGGCCAATACAGCGAAGCCGCCCGGCGCTTCGCCGAAGGCAACGACGCCCGTGCCCACTACAATCGCGGCAACGCCCTGGCTCGCAGCGGTGAGCTGGAAGCCGCACTGGACGCCTATGAACAAGCCCTGGAATTGCAACCCGACCTGCGCCCGGCCCAGACCAACAAGGCCCTGGTGCAGAGCCTGTTGAACGAACAGGCACCACCGACACCAGAGCCCAAGCCCGCCGAACGCGAGGAACCGGGCCAGGGCGAGCAAACGCCGGATAGCACTTCGACCAGTCAATCTTCAGAAGAGGGCCAACCCTCCACCGAGGCCACCGCGACACCGGACGAATCCCAGCCGCCACGGACCGCGCAAGCGCCCACCGCCCAGGATGTGCCGGGCAGCGAGCTGCCCGACGAGCAGACCACCACGCCGCCGCTGCGTCCCGCCGCCGGCCAGCGCAATGAAGAAGAACAACGCCAGGCCATGGAACAATGGCTGCGCCAGATCCCGGACAATCCCGGCGAGCTGCTCAGGCGTAAATTCTGGTATGAACAGCAAAGCCATCAGGCCCAGGGAAAAACCCCATGACCCGCTTCACCGCCTACCTCCTCGTCTTGCTGCTCTGGGCCTCTGGAACCCAGGCTGCACAGCTGACGGCCAGTGTGGACCGCAGCCGCCTGAACTCAGGGGAAACGGTGGAGCTGACCCTGGAATCCAACGACGCCACGCTGTTCGGCAAACCCGACCTGGGCCCGCTCCAGGCCTTGTTCGATGTGCGCGGCACCCGTCAGGTCAACCAGTTGACGACCCTCGACGGCGAGAACCGCGCCACCACCCGCTGGATCGTCACCCTGCTGCCGCGCCAGAGCGGCACCGTGATCATTCCCCCGCTGCAACTGGGTGAAGTGACCAGCCAGCCGATCACCTTGCAAGTCATCGAAAGCGAAACCCGCAATGCGTCCGGGACCCTGGCACCGGTGTTCATCGAGGCCAGCCTCGACCAGACCCAGGTGTATGTGCAGGCCCAGGCAATCCTGACATTGCGCATCTACCATTCGGTGTCGCTGTACGACGACAGCAGCCTGACGCCACTGCACATCCCCGATGCCCGCACCGAACAACTGGGCGAATCGCGCACCTATGAAAAGGTCATCAACGATGTGCGCCACGGCGTGATCGAGCTGCGTTATGGCATCTACCCGCAACGTAGCGGTGAGCTGACGATCCCGGCCCAGACCTTCAGCGCCACCCTGGTCGAACCGGTGGCCCAGGACGCAGCCCCTTCGGGCCCCAAGCCCGGCCAATTGATGCGGGTAAGCTCCGAGCTCCTGCAACTGAGCGTCAAGCCCAAGCCCGCCAGCTACCCGGCCGACGTGCCTTGGTTGCCGGCACGCAGCCTGTCCTTGAGCGAGAGTTGGAGCCCGGAACCGACCCACAGCCAGGTGGGCGACTCCTTGACCCGCAGCCTGACCCTGGAAGCCGAAGGCCTGGCCAGCGCCCAATTACCACCGCTGCCGGCCACCGAGATCAACGGCCTGCGACGTTATCCGGACCAGCCGGTACTCAGCAGCCGCAGCAGTGAACGCGGGCTGGTGGGCAGCCGCGAAGACCGCGAGGCGCTGGTGCCCAACCGCAGCGGCACCATCGAGCTGCCACCGGTGGAGGTGGTCTGGTGGAACACCCTGGAAGATCACCTGGACCGCACCAGCCTCCCGGCGCGGACCCTGCAGGTGGCGAACAATCCGAGCCTGATGGTGGATACGCCCGCCGGCACGGCGCAGATCGTGACGACGGTCGACAGCGAGACCCTGTGGTATTGGCAACTGAGCAGCCTGATCCTGGCCTGCACGACGCTGCTCGGCTTTGGCTTGTGGTGGCGCGCCCGCTGGCAGCCGGCCATCCTGCGCTCGACCCAGGCCGGACCGAGCCCGCGCACCCTGCTGGACGACCTCAAGCGCACCTGCCTGGCCAACGACCCCCACGCCACCCGCCAGGCCCTGGACGCCTGGGCCCGCCAGCAACCGGAAACCCTGGCCGACATGGCGGCGCGTTTCGTGCCGCTGTCCGACGCCCTGGACGGCCTCAACGGCGCGCTCTACAGCGAGACCGGCCAGCATTGGCAAGGCGAAGACCTGTGGCGCGCGATCCGCACCATCCCGCCCACCGAAGGGGCGCTGGATGCGGCCGGTGATTCGGGATTGCCACCGCTTTACCCCAAATAACCCACGCCTTGTCTTGCAGCTTTTGCAGCTTTTGCAGCTTTTGCAGCTTTTGCAGCTTTTGCAGCTTTTGCAGCTTTTGCAGCTTTTGCAGCTTTTGCAGCTTTTGCAGCTTTTGTGGCTTTTGTGGCTTTTGTGGCTTTTGTGGCTTTTGTGGCTTTTGTGGCTTTTGTGGCGAGGGAGCT